>NZ_DASYJG010000054.1:0-5808 GCF_035996765.1 Baekduia sp. | reverse complement strand
CAACGCCAAGCAGGAGATCATCAACTTCCGCAAGATCGTCCGGCCGCAGCGCGTCGCGCTGAAGGACCTGGAGCGCACCAAGCGCTACGTGACGGGCGAGCTCGACATCTACTTCGACGACATCAACGACGCGTCGGAGCGGGTGTGGGACATGTTGGAGAACTTCAAAGAGGTCATCGAGGGGTTGGAGAACACCAACGAGGCGGTGCTCTCCCATCGCCTGAACGACTCGATCCGCGTGTTGACGGCCTTCAGCGTGATCATGCTCCCGCTGACGCTGATCGCCTCGGTGCTCGGCATGAACGTCGGGGTCCCGGGCGAGGGCTCGATCCACGCCTTCTGGATCACGATCGGGGTCATGTTGTCGGTGTTGGTCGGCATGATCCTGTGGTTCCGCCGACGCGGCTGGCTGTAGAGGACGCGGATGGACACGGCGCGCTGCTGGGAGCTGCTCGGGTCCGCCCGGGTCGCGCGCTTGGCGACGGTCGCGCCGGACGGCCGCCCGTCGCTGGTCCCGGTGTGCTTTGCGGCGATCGGCGGCGTCATCTACCACGCGGTCGACCACAAGCCGAAGGCGACGCGGGCGCTCGCGCGGCTAGAGCACATCGCGGCCGAGCCGCGCGTCGCGTTGCTGGCCGACCAGTACGACGACGATCGCTGGGACGCGCTGTGGTGGGTTCGGGCCGACGGTCTCGCGCGCGTGATCGATGAAGGGCCACAGGCGGCGCACGCGCTGGACCTCCTGGTCGAGCGCTACCCGCAGTACCGCGAGCAGCGACCGGCGGGTCCGGTGGTGGCGCTCGACGTCGTGCAGATCAGCGGGTGGAGCGCAAGCTAGCCGCGCGCGCCAGCCGCGCTCGCCCGCTCCGGTGATCCGGAGGGGCGAGCGCGACCGGCCCTAGGGCACGGACTGGATGCTGATGCCTGCCTCGCCGCTGGTCTGCGGCGTTGTCGTCTGGACGGCGGCGTCAGCGTGCCCCGCGGCCACGAGGATGGAACCCGTCACGAGGAGGAGTGCAACGAGCTCTCGGTGGGAGATCCGCGGGGAGGTCACTGCGGGCAGTCTCGCGTCGGCGAGGGGTCATAACAGTCGTGGTTGCCTGCATCTGGGAGGTGCGGGTGACCGCACCGTCGACTCGTGTGACCCCGAGGCCGTTTCGGTGTACCCAGCAACGTGCCCGCCGCCTCACTGTCGTCGCTCGAAGCCCTCGGCGACCAGTTCGCGCTGAACGCCGCCACCGAGCGCAAGCGCATGCTGGTCATCGTCAACCCTTATGCGACAACGGTTTCCGACCGTCTGCGCAACCTCGTCGTCTACGCCCTGCAGGGTCGCTACGAGGTCGATGCGGTCGACACCAAAGCGCGCGACCACGCGACCGAGCTGACGCGCGAGGCGGCCGGCGAGGGCTATGACGTCGTCGTCGCCTTCGGCGGCGACGGCACCGTCAACGAGGCCGCCAACGGCCTGCGCGGGTCCAAGACGCCGCTGACCTGCCTGCCCGGCGGATCGACCAACGTCTACGCCCGCATGCTCGGGATCCCCAACGACATCGTGGACGCCACCGAGCACCTGCTGCGCATCGCCGACGACTGGCAGCCGCGCGAGGTGCGCATGGCGCGCGTCAACGAGCGGCGCTTCCTCTTCTCCAGCGGCCTCGGCCTCGACGCCTCGGTGGTCGCGCGCGTCGACGCCCACCCCCACCTCAAGGCGCGCTTCGGCCCCTACTACTTCGCCTACTGCGGCTTCGGTGAGTTCCTGGGCAAGTACGTCGCTCGTCCGCCGCAGCTGGAGACCGTGACCGACGGCGGCGCGCCGCTGCCCGGCGTGACCGTGCTCGTCCAGAAGGGCGACCCCTATACCTACTTCCGGCGCATCCCGATCCATGCGGCCCATGGCGCGACGCTGGCTGAGCCGACGCTGGCCGGGATCGTGCTGCGCAGCACGCGTCCGACGGTCATGCCGGGAATCCTCTACCGCCTCTTCTCGGCGCGCGCCCAGCTGGAGCGCCACCGTCAGGTCGACGGCTTTGCCGGCGTTGACGAGGTCGTCGTGCGCTCCGTCGACGGCCGCCCGGTGCCGCTGCACGTCGACGGCGACTACATCGGCGACGTGACCGAGGCCGCTTACGCGGTGGACGAGGCGCCGCTGTACGTGGTTTCCTGAAGCGACCATGGACCCGTTCGCCACGGCGCTGAGCTCCGCCGATCAGCTCGCCGAGCTCTACGAGCCGGCGGCCGAGCGCGCGTGGGCGAAGGACATCGGGATGCTCGACGGTGCCGCGCAGCGCCTGATCGCCGCTTCGCCGCTGGTCGTCGTGGCCAGCCAGGACGCCGAGGGCCGTGCCGACGCGACGCCGCGCGGCGGTCCGCCCGGCTTCGTCGCGATCCTCGACGAGCATCATCTGGCGATCCCGGACGCGACCGGCAACCGCCGCCTCGACACGCTGACCAACGTCATCGCGACCGGCCACGTCGGTCTGCTCTTCCTCATCCCGGGCCGCAACCAGACGCTGCGCATCAACGGCCGCGCCTGCGTCTCGGCGGCACCGGAGATCCTGGAGGCCGCCGGCGCCGTCGGCAAGCCGCCACGCACCGCGATCGTCGTGCGCACCGATGAGGTCTACGCGCACTGCCCGAAGGCGTTCGTGCGCTCGCATCTCTGGGATCCGGCCACCTGGCCGGCTGCTGACCAAGTCCCGACCGCCGCCGAGGTCATGCTCGCCCATCTGCGCGATCCCACCCGCACGCTCGCCGAGGAGCAGGAGTACCTCGACGAGGCGCTGCGCAGCCGTCTCGCCTAAGGCTTCAAGTCATACGGGTAGTCGGTGAGGATCTCGTGGCCGTCCTCGGTGACGAGGACGAGGTCCTCAGAGCCCAGCATGCCGACGTTGCGGTCCCAGAGGCCGGGCTCGATGGCGACGACGTCGCCTGCAACCAGCGGCGAGCGGCCGGCCTGGCCCATGCCGGGATCCTCGTGGACCTCGAGGCCGACGCCGTGGCCAAGGGAGAACTGAAAGCCCTCGTTGGGATCTTCGCCGGGGCCCGTGCGAAGGGTCTTGTGGCCGGTAGCCTCGAAGATGTCGCAGGCCAACGCGTGGAGCTCGCGGCCGGTGATGCCGGGCCGGATCGCGTCGCGAGCCGTGACGTGGGCCTCGCGGGCCAGGGCGTCAAGCTCTAGCGTCCTGGCGTCGGGCTCGCCGACGACGAACGTGCGGGCCATGTCGGCCCAGCACCCGCTCTCCTCGTCGCGCGGCCAGAGATCGATGTGGATCGGGAGGTTGGCGGGCAGCGGGCCAGAGCCGGCCTCGTGGCCGAAGCCCTGCCAGACGCTCGCGACGATCACGTCGGGCGGGGCGATCGCGCCGTGCTCGGCGCATGCGGCGCGCAACGCGTCGCGCACCTGCTCGGCCGTGACCGGCACGCCGTCGATGACGACCTTGTCGCCCTCGGGCACGGCGGCGCGTAGCACCGCGGCGGCGGCCGCCATCCCGGCCTCCGCCGCCTTCTGGGCGCGCCGGATGCCGGCCAGCTCAGCGGGCGACTTGGCCCGGCGGCGCGCCGCGAAGGTGTCGTGGTCGGGCGTCAGCGTCACGCCATCGGCGCGCAGCCGATCGGCGACGGCCAGCGGGAAGTCGGGGTCGACGAAGGCATCCTTGAGCCCGACGCGCGCGACCGCTCGTGAGATCAGCTCCAGCAGCATCTGATCGCGCGGCATCCCGCTCTCGAGCAGTTCGTAGAACCCAACATCGGCCCACTCGATGATCTCGGCCTCCGGCCGCACCGCGGCGACGCGCGCCTGGTCCAGCGAGCTGATCAAGATGATGCTCTTGCCACCGACCTCCGCGTAGCCGAACGGGTCGCCGATCCCGATCGGGACCTCATGGCGCATCGCGGCGCTGCGCTCGGTGTCGCTGTAGAGCAAGACGTCGGCCATGCGCTCGACCCTACCCACGGGGCGAGCGGCCGACGCCCGCCTTTTAGTTCGCGCCGGGGGTGATGCGGTAGGCGTCGAAGACGCCCTCGATGTTGCGCAGTCGCTGGACTGCCTGCTTGAGCCCCTGCGTGTCAGGGACCTCGACGACGAAGCGGTTCTGGACCATCGGCGAGCTGACGATGCAACGGGCTTCGACGATGTTGAGGCCCGCCTCGGCGAAGGTCCGTGACAGGTCCTCCAACAACCGGTGGCGATCCCAGGCGTCGACCTGGAGCTCGACGCGGAAGGAGCTCTGGTGGTCGCCCTCCCAGTGGACGCGGACGAACCGCTCGGGATCCTTGCGCAGCGCGACGGTGTTAGGGCAGTCGTCGCGGTGGATCGTGATCCCGCGCCCGAGCGAGACGTAGCCGACGATCGGGTCACCGGGCACCGGACGACAGCACTTGGCCAGGCGGACGAGGACGTCCTCCACCCCATCGACCCGGATCCCGTAAGACCCTGCCTTGCCGGTAGGAGCGCGGCGCGCGCGGCGGGTGTTGACCAGCGACTCGGCGGGGTCGGTCTCGTCCTCTGCGGCCTCGCCCTGCTTGAGGCGCTGCATGACCTTGTTGACGACGACCTTTGGCGAGATCTTCGCCCCGCCCAAGGCCATGTAGAACTCCTCGGCCCGGCGGAAGCCCATCTCGCGGATGATCTCGGCCAGCAGCGGCGAGCTGACGATCTTCTGCGGTGGCAGCCCCTGCTTCTTGAGGTGCTCCTGCAGCAGCTCGCGGCCGGTGTGCTCGGTGTCCTCGCGCGACTCGGCCTTGAAGAACTGCTTGATCTTGTTGCGAGCGCGCGTCGTCTTGACCAGCGCCAGCCAGTCGCGCGAGGGCCCGCGGTCGCGCTTGGAGGTGAGGATCTCGACGATGTCGCCGGAGTTCAACGAGTAGTTGAGCGGGACGATCTTGCCGTTGACCTTCGCGCCGACGCAGCGGTGGCCGACCTCGGTGTGGACTTCGTAGGCGAAGTCCAGCGGCGTCGCCCCCTGCGCGAGCGACTTGACCTCGCCCTTGGGCGTGAAGACGAAGACCTCCTCGTCGAACAGGTCGACGCGCAGGCTCTCCATGAACTCCTTGGGGTCGTGGAGCTCCTGCTGCCAGTCGAGCATCGACCGCAGCCACTTGAGCTTGTCCTCCCCCTCGGGTCCGGCGCTGCCTTTCTTTGTCGGGTCCTGCTTGTACATCCAGTGCGCCGCCACGCCGAACTCGGCCATGTCGTGCATGTCGCGCGTGCGGATCTGGATCTCCAGCGGCAGACCCTCGGGCCCGATGACCGTCGTGTGCAGCGACTGGTACATGTTGAACTTCGGCATCGCGACGAAGTCCTTGAAGCGGCCGGGCAGCGGCTTCCAGAGCGAGTGGATGACGCCGACGGTGCCGTAGCAGTCCTTGACCGAGTCGACGACGACGCGCATGGCGGTCAGGTCGTAGATCTCGTTGAACTCGCGGCCCTTCTTGGTCATCTTGGAGTAGATGGAGTAGAAGTGCTTGGCGCGCCCGGAGATGCGCGCGGCGATGCCGAGCGCCTCCAGCTCCCGCGACAGTTCGTCGCCGGCGGCGTTGACGTAGTCCTCGCGCTCCTCGCGCTGCTGGTTGACCAGGCCCTTGATCTCCTGGTACTTGCGCGGGTGCAGCGCGGCGAAGGCGAGGTCCTCCAGCTCCCACTTGATCGCGTGGATGCCGAGCCGGTGCGCGATCGGCGCGTAGATCTCCAGCGTCTCCTTGGCCTTCTCGATCTGCTTCTGCTTGGGCATCGCCTCGATCGTGCGCATGTTGTGCAGGCGATCGGCGAGCTTGATCAGGATGACCCGGATGTCGGAGGCCATCGCGACC
>NZ_DASYJG010000053.1:0-35736 GCF_035996765.1 Baekduia sp. | reverse complement strand
AGCGCCACGGCGACGAGCAGCATCCCGACGATGAGCATGGGCTTGAAGCCCAGCCGCGTGACCGCCGCCGATGCGACGCCCGCGGCGATGATGATCGTGCCCGCCAGCGGCAGGTAGGACAGGCCGGCCTTCAGCGCGCTGTAGCCCAGCACGCGCTGCAGGTACAGCGAGATGAAGAAGAACATCGAGAACAGCGACATGCCGATCAGCAGCCCGACGATGTTGGAGCCCCGCAGGCTCCGCAGCCGGAAGATCGAGAACGGCACCAGCGGGGCCGGCGACCGGCGCTCGACCATCGAGAAGACGGCGAGCAACGCGAGCGAGACCGCGCCGAGGACGAGCGTCTGGGTCGAGGTCCAGCCGGCGTCGTTGGCGTCGACCAGCGCGTAGACGCCGATCGCCAGGCCGGCGGTCACGGTGAACGCGCCGGCCGCGTCGAAGTGGCGGACGCGGTCGATGTCGCGGCTCTCGCCGAGCAGGCGCGGGGCCAGCAGCGCGGCGATGATGCCGATCGGGACGTTGACGAACAGCACCCACTCCCAGCCGGCCCACTCGGTCAGCATCCCGCCGAGCAGCACGCCGGCCGCGCCGCCCGAGCCGGCGACGGCGCCCCAGACGCCCAGCGCCTTGTTGCGCTCGGCGCCTTCGGCGAAGGTGGTGGTGACGATCGACAGCGCGGCGGGGGAGACGAGCGCGGCGCCGAGACCCTGGACGGCACGGGCGCTGATCAGCCACAGCTCACTCTGGGCCAGGCCGCCCGCCAGCGAGGCGAGCGCGAAGAGCACGAGCCCCGCGATGAAGAGGCGGCGGCGGCCGAGCAGATCGGCAAGGCGCCCGCCGAGCAGCAGGAAGCCGCCGAAGACCAAGGTGTAGGAGTTGACGACCCAGGAGAGGTTCTCGGACGAGAAGTTGAGGTCCTTGCCGATCGACGGCAGGGCGACGTTGACGATCGAGGCGTCCAGGACGACGACGAACTGGGCGGTGGCCAGCAGCGCGAGGGCCAACCACTTGTTGCTCGTTGGGGACGGGGAGGGAGAGGTGGACACGAGTTGGACCTCCGGGATCGTGTCAGGGGAAATGGAGGGGTGATTCCGGTTCGCTGACGACCATACGGAGAAGCGGTTCCGTTTGTCAAGCCACGGCGCTACAGTGCGGACCGTGAGCTCGACAGAGCCCAAGCCCCAGCGGGCCGATGCCGTGCGCAACCGCGAGCGGATCGTCGATGCCGCCCGCGAGCTGTTCGCCGAGTGCGGACAGGCGACGCAGATGGACGACGTCGCGCGGCGCGCGCAGGTCGGCGTGGGAACGGTCTACCGCCACTTTCCGACCAAGATCGCGCTGCAGGGCGAGTTGATGGCGGCGAAGTTCCGCCACCACGCCGAGGTGGCGCGCCGCTGGGCGAGCGAGCCCGACGGCTGGACCGCGTTCGAGGGCTTCCTGCGCGAGACGTTCGCGGCGATGGCCACCGACGCCTCCCTGCGTCAGCGCGTCACCTGGAGCGAGGACCGCGACGCGCTCGCCCTCGCCGAGGCCGAACGTCAGGCGCTGTCGGTCGTCGTCGGCGAGATCATCGAGCGCGCTCAGGCCCAGGGCCGGATGCGGCCGGACTTCGGCACCCAGGACATGCCCGCGTTCATGTGCTCGGCAGGCGCCGTGATCACGGCCCAGCAGGCGACGCCGATCGTCCTCGGCGACCGCTTTCTCGAGCTGCTGATCGACGCGCTGCGCGTCCCCTGAGCCGGCCTACTTCTCGTGCGCGGGCCGGTACGCGTCGTCGGCTTCGTGCTTCCGGTAGAACGCGACCATCGCGCCCACGTACTCCGCAAAGCGTGGGCAGCGCAGCCCGTTGCGCCCGAGCACCTCGCCCGCCTGGGCGGTGTCGAAGACGACCGGGTGGTTGAGGTAGACGATCGACTCGCGCGGCGTCCCGCCGAAGAGCTTGCGGATCGCGCCGAGCTTCAACGACCGGTCAACGACGCCGGGCGGCAGCGGGATCTTCGGCTCGCGCCCGGTGTACTCGACGGCGAGCAGGCGCGCGAGCTCGTGGGAGGTGACCGGTTCGGGATCGACGAGATGCAGCGTGTGGCCGACGGCCTCGGGGTCGCGGGCGCCGGCCGCGATCGCCGAGACGACGAAGTCGACTGGCACCACGTTGAAGGACGCATCACCGCGGCCGACCTGCAGCAGCGAGCCCGTCGGTCCTGCCATCGACCGCAGCAGGTAATACGGGCCGTCGAACTTCTGCGTCTCGCCGGTCTGCGAGTCGCCGACCACGATCGCCGGGCGGTAGATCGTTGTCGGGACGGCATCCATCGAGGCACGCACGAGCACCTCGGCCGCGAACTTGGTCGACTCGTAGAAGTTCTTGAAGTCCTGGCCCTTGGCGAGGTCGTCCTCGAGGACAAGGCCCGAGCGCGTGCCGGCGACGTAGGCCGTCGAGATGTAGTGGTGGCGCTCCAGCTGGGTCGCGGCGCGGCAGAAGTCGATGACGTGCTGGGTTCCCTGCACGTTGACGCGCTCGGCCAGCTCGGAGCCGACGGCGAGGTCGTAGACCGCGGCGAGGTGGAAGACCTTGATGGTCTCGGCCGCGAGGCGCTCGTAGGTGCGATCGTCGAGGCCGAGGCGCGGGTCGGTGATGTCGCCGGGCTGGACGTCGACGCCGTCGGGTGCCAGCGCGCGGGCGCGCTGCACCATCCGCGGCTCGACGAGCGCGACGATCCGCGCCTCGTCGTCGTCTTCGAGCAGGCGCGGGACGAGCCGGCCGGCGAGGAAACCGGGGAAGCCGGTGAGCAGGTAGGTCCGGGGCATCGGTTGAGGAACTTAGACGTTTTCAGTCCACGAGACGTCGTTCGACGGCCCAGCGGCTGAGCTCGTGGCGGGTCGAGAGCTGGAGCTTGCGCAGCACGGCGCTGACGTGGGCCTCGACGGTCTTGACCGAGATCCCGAGGCGCTGGGCGATCTCCTTGTAGAGGTAGCCGCGGGCGATGTGGCGCAGGACCTCGCGCTCGCGCGGGGTGAGCTGGTCGAGCTCGGCATCCGCTGCGCCGGCCGCCGGAACCGCGCCGCCGCCCGCGGCACCGCTCGAGAACGCGTCGAGCACGAACCCCGCCAGTCGCGGCGAGAAGACCGCGTCCCCCTCCTGGACGCGGCGGATCGCCTCGACCAGCTCGGTCGGCGAGATCGTCTTGGTCACGTAGCCGCGCGCGCCGGCGCGGATGACCGCGATGACGTCCTCGGGATCATCGGAGACCGACAGCGCGAGGCACTTGGCGTCAGGCGCCTCGGTGCTCAGGCGGCGCAGGATCTCCACGCCACCGCCGCCCGGCAGGTGGACGTCGAGCAGGACGACATCCGGCGCGCGCTCCACGATCTCGCGCACGGCGCTGTCGACGTCGCCGGCCTCGCCCAGGATCGTTACCAGCCCATCGAGCTCGGCGCGCACGCCGGCCCGGAAGATCGCGTGGTCGTCGACGAGCACGACGGTCGGCAGGCTCTCAGTCATCCAGCACCAGCTCCACTTCCGTGCCCTGTCCGGGCGTGCTGTGCACGGCGGCGGTGCCGCCGTGACGGGCCATCCGGCCCACGATCGACTCTCGCACGCCGCGCCGGTCTTCGGGGATCGCGTTGGCATCGAAGCCCTGGCCACGGTCCCGCACGAACACCTCGGTGCGCCCACCCGCGACCTCGACGTAGAGGGCGATCGGCTCGTCGCTGGCGCTGTGGCGCACCGCGTTGGCCAGCGCCTCGCGGGCGGCGGCCACCAGCGCGCGGTGGCGGTCGTCGAGGTCGTGGTCGCCGACCGCGATGACCTCGATCGGGACGCCGTGGGCCTCCTCGATCTCCTCGGCGGCGGCGCGCAGCGCGTCGGCCAGGCAGTCGTCCGGGCGGGCATCGGGCGCACCCGACAGCCAGCCGCGCAGCTCGCGCTCCTGGCGGCGGGCGAGCGTCGCGACCGCGCGCGGGTCATCGGCCTGCTTCTGGACGAGCGCCAGCGTTTGGAGGACCGAGTCGTGCAGGTGCGCGGCGACCTCGGCGCGCTCCTGGGAGCGGATCCGCTCATTGCGCTCGTCGTTGAGGCCGCGCACGAGGCGCAGCCAGAACGGCGCGAGGATCAGACCGAGGCCGAGCGCGACGACGACAAAGGCGAGCACGAGATCGCGGGCACCGCTGAGCGCGCCGTTGGCCTGCAGGAAGAGCAGGCCGGCGCCGACGACGAGCGCGATGCCGAAGCCGCCCTGGTAGACGGCGCGCAGGCGTTGGGGGATGGCTGAGCCCAGCGGCGCGTGCTCGTCGGTGTCGAGCGCGGGTTCCTCGACGGCGGCGGTCAGCTCGTCGGCTGTCTGCACGCCGTCGCGCGGCGAGCGCGTCGGCTCGGGCCCCGCGCGCCGCGCCGCCGTCTGGCGCCAGAGCATCGCGGCGCCCGCCGCGGCGAGCACGAACGGCCAGACGATCGCGTCGCTCCACCACAGGCCGAGCTCGCGGATCGTCAGCAGGCCGCCGAGCGTGAGGCAGCCGACGCCGGCGCCGATCTGCCAGGCGCCGGGCCGCGCGCGCAGCCGGGCGGCGATCGCCGGCGAGCCATCGGCCGGCGGCAAGAGCAGCCAGCCGGCGATGTAGATCGGCAGGCCGACGCCGGAGGCGACGGTCGCGATGATCACCACGATGCGCAGGATCAGCGGGTCGACGCCGAGCCAGCGCGCCGCACCGGCGCAGACGCCGGCGACGACCTTGCGGTCGTCGTCGCGGCGCAGCGGCGGTCGTTGCGGTTTCGCCACTTACGCTCCGTCGCGTTTGGCCGCCATGCGCGAACGTCGCCGCATGGGGAAGACCTTAGGCGCCATCGCGCTTGGCCAACCCACCGACGAGCAGGACGAGCCCCACGACCGTCAGGACGATCGGCGCCAGCGAGCCGAAGTCGAGGCTGAGCTGGCCGGCTTGATCGAGGAGGAGCACGGTGCCGAGCGCCAGGACGGAGAGGCCGGTGACCAGGGTCGCGAGGTCGGGGCGGCTCACGCGCGCTCCCCGGCGCAGCCGGCCGTGGCCAGGCTGGCGTCGATCTGGTCGGGTCCGTGGTGGTTGTGATCCCAGTGGCCGTAGTCGTTTCGCGTGTGGCGGACCTCGATCGCGCCGATGCCCACATCGGCATCCAGGATCAGCTTGCGCCCGACCGTCCGGGTGACCGTGCCGCGGTGCTCGTCGACGTCGGCGCCACCGCTCTCGCTGCCGAGCAGGTTGACGTAGCCCAGCCCCGCATGGCTCGTGGTCTGGAGGCAGACGTCGCGCGGCACGAGGACCAGCGCGTGGCCGGTGCCGACGTCGACCTTGAGGTGCACGGTCGCCGCACGCGGCCATTGCATGTCGCGCAGGTCGACGACCAGTTCACCGACGCCGAGCTCGTAGCCGCCGGGCTTGAGGTCGGCGATCGTCGCCGGCGCGTAGTCGCGATTGCCGACGCCGTGGTGGACGTCGACACCCGCGGCGGCCACGACTCCGGAGGGGATCGCCAGCACGAGCGCGGGGAGCGCGAGCCAGCGGGCACGGCGGTCGCGGAAGGAGAAGACCACCATCAAGACACCGAGCACGATGACGACGCTGGCGATGGCGACCCCGCCACCCGCCGCGGTGGCGACTGCGGCGCCGGCGGCAGCGACGAGGGCACCGGCGAGGATCGCGCTCAGCACCAGTGCGGCGCCGGCGATCCGGGCAGCGGCGGGTTGGTTCTCACCGCGGTTGGCGAGCAGCCGTTGACCGGCGATCGCCAGGATCGTGACGATCAGGACCGTCGGCACGAGCGCGCCGAACACCCAGCCGAAGCCCACGCCCCAGTGGCCGTCGAGCAGCGCGACGCCGGCAAGGACGACGACGACGGCGCCGACGATGGTGGAGACGCGGCCCGGCTTGCCGGCGACCGCGTGGCCGGTGCCGTCGTCCTCAGGGACGAGCAGCAGCGCCGCGAGGTAGGCGATGACGGCGAAGCCGCCAACGAAGATCAGCGCGACGGCGGCGATCCGGATGATGAGCGGGTCGATGTTGAAGTAGCGCGCCAGGCCGCTGCAGACGCCGCCGAGGACGCGGTCGTCGCGGCTGCGCAGCAGGCGGCGGGGGGTGGGCGGGGTCGACGAGTCGGGCTCAGGCCGCGGCGACTCGGTGGTCGGGTCGGGCGCGGGCTGCTGCGACGTGGGGGCGTCGTGCGGATCGGGGGAGGAGGGAGGGGTCTCGGGCATAGGACCAAGATCGCGCGGCGCGGCCGCGCGCACCATCCGGGATGACCCTAGAGCGGCTCGGGGATGTCCCTCAGGGGGAGGCGCGCCTGCAGCGCCTCGTCGGGCCGGCCGTCGACGAGGTGCCCGAGGATCTCCTCGCGGTACTGGACCTCGATCCGTGCGGCCAGGGCGAGCGAGACCTCGGCCACCGCCGTCACCAGCGCGACCCCGTCGGCGAGCTCCTCGGTGCGCAGGTACGCGCCCACGGTCCGCGTGTCGCCAGACCCGGCCCCACCCACCCCGTCGAAGAAGCCCGCGTTCGGAACGTCGCGCGCGGCGTCGCGCAGCGCGTCGGCGTGGCCATCGTCGGCCGCGTCGGCGACGAAGAGGACGAGATAAGGGTCCGCCATGGCGCGTCGACGCTAGATGATCGGCGCGAACTCACGCGGCCGTGCTCGATTTCGCGCCAATCATCCAGCTGACAGACTCCGCGATCGATGATCGACCGCGCAGCCGCCGTGACCGCCCTGGCCGCCGAGGAGTTCGACGTCGTCGTGGTCGGCGGCGGGATCACCGGCGCCGGCGTCGCGCTCGATGCCGCCACGCGCGGCTACAGCGTCGCGCTGGTCGAGCGTCACGACTTCGCGTCGGGCACCTCGTCGCGATCCTCCAAGCTCGTCCACGGAGGCCTGCGATACCTCCAGAACTTCGACCTCGGCCTCGTGCGCGAGGCGCTGATCGAGCGCCAGATCATGGTCGGCCTGGCGCCGCACCTCGTCAAGCCGCTGCCGCTGATCGTCCCCGCCTTCGACGGCGCGCGGCCCGACCGCATGATGGGCATGGGGCTCAACCTCTACGACGTGATGTCGGTGGACAAGCTGCGCTCGCCGCTGCGCCGGCGCGGGCGCAACAACAGCGGCAACGACAGCAACGAGGCCGCGGCCGCCACGACCTCCTGGTCGCCCGACCGCCACCGGATCATCGACGCCGGGGAGGTGGCCGAGGGCTTGCCCGCGCTCGCCGCGCGCGAGCCGACCTCCGGCTACCTCTTCTACGACTGCCAGACCGACGACAGCCGGCTGGTGCTCACCGTCCTGGGCGAGGCCGAGCGCTTCGGCGCGGTCTGCGCCAACGGCCTGCTGGTCACCGAGCTGGTGGAGGAGGGTGGACGCGCCCGCGGCGTGCGGGTGACCGACAGCGCGTCGGGCGAGACCTTCGTCGTTCGCGCGCAGAACGTCGTCAACGCCACCGGCGTCTGGGCCGACCGCCTGCGGCCTGAGGAGCTCCACAACGAGGCCGAGGTCCCGATCATCCGGCCCTCGCGCGGCACGCACATCACCTTCCGCCGCGAGGACCTGCCGCTCAACGTCGGCGCGATCGTCCCGGCCGGCGGCGGCCGCTTCATCTTCGCGCTGCCGTGGCTCGGCGGCTCGCTGGTCGGCACGACCGACACCGACTACGACGCGACCGACCTCGACCACGTCCGGCCCGCTGACGACGACGTCGAGTACCTGCTCGACGCCGTCAACGAGTTCTTTGCGACCGAGCTGACGGCGTCGGACATCACCGGGGCGTTTGCCGGCGTGCGGCCGCTGATCAGCTCGGCCGACGCGGGCAAGTCGGTGGACATCTCGCGCAAGGCCGAGCTGTACGAGACCTCGTCGGGCATGGTCACGATCACCGGCGGCAAGCTGACGACCTGGCGGCGGATGGCCAAGATGGCCGTCGACCGCCTCGTCGAGCGCGAGGCGCGCGACGCGCCCTGCCGCACGCACGAGATCCCGCTCGGCCAGGCGATCGAGGCCAGCGAGCTGCCGCGTGTCGAGGGCGTGCGCGAGGACGCGTACGCGCCGCTGGCCGCGCGCTACGGCCACGCCGCCCACGACGTCCTGGCGATCGCGGCCCAGCGCGGCGAGCTGGCCCAGCCGGTCGTCGAGGGCCAGCCCGATCTGCTGGCCGAGGTCGTCCACGCGGCGCGGCGCGAGCAGGCGCGGACGGTCGGCGATGTGCTGCTGCGCCGGACCCGCTTGGGCCTCGTGGCGGCGCGCGACGTGGCCGCGCCCGGCGGGGACGTCGCCCGGCGCGTGGCGGCCGCGATGGCCCCGGAGCGGGGATGGGATGGCGCCGCGCAGGCGGCCGCCGCGGCTGCGTTTGCCGACGAGGCGCAGGCCGAGGGCATCGTCCCCGGCTGACCGCTCGGACGACGATCGTCGGGCGCGCACCGTAACTTCCACGGCTGCAGCGGTTTCCCCGAAACGATCGCTGCAGTCCGTCTTCCGTCCCCTCCGAGGAGCAGCTTCGCCGCCCATGCGCCGCCGCCTGGCCTTCATCGTCACGACCATCGCCGCCCTGGCCGCCGTACCCGGTGCCGCCCACGCCGCGTTCTTCGCCGGTGAGCCGGTCGATGGTCCCAGCGCCGACATCCGCTCGGTCGGTGACGTCGACATCGCGCGCGACGGGACCGGCGCCGTCGCCTACGTCCGCCGCGACGGCGGCGTCGACCACATCTTCGTCTCGCGGCTCGCCGGCGGCGTCTGGCAGGCGCCCGAGCGCGTCGACGTCGGTCTCGACGCGTCGGCGTCGACCCCGGCCGTCGCGGCCTCCGACGGCGGTCGCCTGGCGGTCGTCTTCATCGCCGGGGGCTCGGCGTTCGCGGTCGTGCGGCAGGCGGGCGCCCCGGCCTGGGGCGCGCCGCAGCTGCTGGCCAGCGGCGCGGCCGACCCGTCGGTCGACATGTCGTTCAACGGCGCGGCGTATGCCACCTTCACCGTCAACGGTGATGTCGCCGGCGCACGGATGGATCGCACGGCGACGACCTTCGCCGGCATCCCGGCGCCGCTGGACGCCAATCCGGCGGCCGTCGCCGGCGTCGGCAGCGACCGCTCCCGCGTGGCGATCGCCGCCGACGGCACCGGCGTCGCGGTCTGGGGCGAGGCCGGCCACGTCTACGCGCGGCGGATGTATGGCACCAACCCGTCCAGCGTCGTGCAGGATCTGACGCTGCCCGACCTCGACGGCCACACCGGCGGCGCCGCCGATGCACCCGCCGTCGACATCGAGGACGACTCGTCCTTCGCCTGGGTGGTCTTCCGCCAGCAGTTCACCGACGGCGCCGGCACCACGCCGCGCGCGATCGGCATCCGGCTGCGCGGCTCGCGCGCCGATCCCCCGGTGGCCTTTGACGGCCTCGGCTGGGGCGGCCAGGGCGTCCAGCCCCCGGCGGTCGACATCAACGGCAAGGGCCAGGGCACCGCGACGGCCGGCACGACGGGCGGCTCGGCGCTTGCCAGCGTGCTCAAGGACGACATCTTGAACCCGGCACGGGTGCTCGGCGGCTCCGGCCCGCCCGCTCAGCCGATTGGCGCCGTCGCCGAGACCACCGATCGTGTCGTCGGCTGGATCAGCCCTGCTGACGGCACGGTTCACGGCGTCTTCTACGACGACAAGTCCAGCACGCGGATCATCCCCGGCCCCGGGCCCGACACGGCCCTGACCAGCCCGGATCTCGGTCCCGTCGACCCGGCTGCCGGCTTCGACGTCGCCGGCGACCGCACCGGCGACTTCGCGTTTGCCTTCATCCAGGGCGCCCCCGACGCGCGCCGCCTCGTCGTGGCCGAGTACGACCGGCTGCCCGGCGCCTTCAGGATCAGCACCAGCTCGAAGAACTGGCGCAACGTCGTCAAGAACCCGCTGGCGTGGGGGACGGCGCTGGACCTCTGGGGCCCGTTGACCTACAACGTGCTGGTGGACGGCAAGCCGGTCGCGCAGACCCAGACGACCAAGGCCACGCTGCCGGTCGGCGCGCTATCGGAGGGGCTGCACACGTGGCGGGTCACGGCCACCGATCGTCGTGGACAGAGCGTCACGACGCTGGTCAAGCCGCTGAAGGTCGACACCGTCGCGCCGACCATCGCGTTCTCGGTCAAGCGCAAGGGGCGTGTGGCGAGCGTCACCGCGAAGCCCGCTGACGTGATCCCGCCGAGCGGCAACGCGTCCGGGATCAAGTACGTGCGGATCGACTGGGGCGACGGCAGCGGCTACGAGCAGGCCCGCAAGGCGAGCCATAGCTATGGCCACAGGGGCGCGTTCACCGTGCGCGTGAGCGCGACCGATCGCGCCGGCAACCTCGCGGTGGCCGAGCGTCAGATCCACATCGGCGGCAAGTAGGGGTCCGTTGGGCGGCGAGGCGCTCCAGCGGCTGGAGGGCGACGGGGCGCGGCGCGCGGCGCGCGACCTCGTCGCAGGCCTGGGATTAGGCGCCTCGGTGGCCGTCGGCGCGCGCCCTCGCGTGGTGGCCGACATGGTGGCCACGGTCGACGGGCGCGCGGCGGTTCAGGGGCGCTCGGTCGCGCTCGGCCATCCTGCTGACCGTGCGCTGCTGCGCGAGCTGCGCACCGCGGCCGACGCGATCCTGGTCGGGAGCGGCACGCTGGCCGCCGAGCGCTACGCGAACCTGCTCGACGATGAGCAGCGTGCGCGGCGGGTCGCCGACGGCAGGCCGCCGCACCCGCTGGTGGTGACGCTGTCGCGCGAGCTGACGCTGCCCTTGGCGCTCGACGTCCCGCTCTTCGACGAGCCGGGCGTGCCGATCGTGGTCTTCACGTACGCGGGGGAGGACGTCGCGGCGCCGGTGCTCGGCGCCGAGCTCGAGGTCGTGCGGCTGCCCGCTGAGGTGCCGCTGCTGGCGTCCGCTCTCGTCGCGTTGGGTGCGCGGGGCGTGCGCTCGGTGCTCTGCGAGGGCGGTCCGACGCTGCTGGCGCGCCTGGTCCTCGAGGGCGGTCTCGACGACCTGTTGCTCACGGTCTCGCCGCTGCTGGCGGCCGGCGATGCGCCGACGATCCTCGATGGTGCGCCGTTCGCCGAGCCCGCGCGGCTGGCGCTGCGGGACGTCCATCGCGCTGACGATCACGTGTTTCTGCACTACGGTCTGGCCCGGTGAGCCCGTCCGCGACGCCCGCGCGCCTGACACTGCGCGACCGCAGCTTCGACCTTCGGCCCGGCCGGCCGTTGGTCATGGGGATCGTCAACGCCAACCCCGACTCCTTCTCCGACGCGGTCCGCCACACGACGCTCGATGCGCAGGTGGCGCTGGCGCTGGCGCTGGTGGAGGAGGGCGCTGATCTCATCGATGTCGGCGGCGAGTCCGGCGTGACCTACACCGAGGTGACGGCCGCCGAGGTTGAACGCGGTCGCGTCGTGCCGCTCGTCGAGCGGCTGGTTGCTGAGGGCGTATGCGTGTCGGTCGACACCTGGAAGGCGGAGGTCGCGGGCGCGGCGCTGGACGCGGGCGCGCACGTGCTCAACGACGTCTCCGGACTGCGCGACGCGGCGCTGGCCGACCACGCCGCGAGGACCGGCGCGGCGCTGGTCGTCATGCACACGCGCGCGGCACCCAAGGAGGAGCGCTTCGCCGACTACGGCGGCGATGTTGTAGGTGATGTGGTGGCGTTTGTTGAGGAGCGCTGTGCGTTCGCGCGCTCGCGCGGTGTGACCGACGCTCAGCTGATCGTCGACCCCGGTCCGGACTTCGCCAAGTCGCCGGCCGAGAGCGTCGAGACCCTGCGCGCCATCGATCGCCTGTTCGCCCTCGGCCATCCGTGGCTGGCCGCGGTCTCGCGCAAGTACTTCCTCGCGGCGGTCACGGGTCGCCCGCCCGCGCAGCGCCTGGCGGGCACGCTGGCGGCCGTCGGGTACGCCGCCGACCACGGTGCGGCGATCGTCCGCGTCCACGATGTGGCCGAGACGGTGGACTACCTGGCGGTGCGTGAGGTGCTGGCCGGTGGGGCGGAGGTCGGCGCCGTCGACGCCGACGACGACGGGTTGAAGTGGATCCGCGCACGGACCGCTGGTGACGCGCCGGCGGCCTCCTGACCGGCGACTCCGCTACGGTCCGGACACTGGAGAGTCGCCGTCTCGCTGATTGACAACGCGAGGCGGACGCCCACCGACACCCGAATTGTCCGAGGAGGACCAAGATGTCCGTCATCACCCGCTCTGCCCTTGAGGCGAGCCCACTCGCCGATCTTCACACCATCGCCTCCGAGCTCGGCATCGACGGCTACCGCCGTCTGCGCAAGGCCGACCTGGTCGATCGCATCATCGTCCAGCAGGGTGGCGAGGAGGCCGTCGAGGCCGCTGCCGTCAACGGCGACGCGAGCGCCGATGCCACCGAGGCCCCCAAGCGCCGCTCGCGCGGCGGCCGCAGCTCGCGCTCGCGCCGCAAGGACGCCGACGAGGACGTGATCGCCACCGAGGACGAGGTCGTCGAGGAGGAGATCGCGGCCGAGGAGGCCGCTGAGGTCGAGCTCGACATCGACGTCGAGCCCGTCGGCGACTCCGACGTCGAGACCGAGGCCGAGGCGCAGGAGCGCCCCAAGCGCCGCTCGCGTGGCGGCCGCGGTGGGCGCGATCGCGACCGCGGTGGGGACCGCGAGCGTGGGGGAGACCGCAACGGCGATCGCGACCGTGATCGCGACGAGCGCGACGCCCGCCCCGCCGAGCGCGAGGACCGCGTCATCGAGGGCACCGTCGAGCTGCTGCCCAACGGCTCAGGCTTCGTCCGCCTCACGCCGCCGGAGCCGTCTGACGACGACGTCTACGTATCGGCCGCCCAGGTGCGCCGCTGCGAGCTCGTCTCAGGCGACAAGGTCGGCGGCCCGGTCCGCGAGCCGCGCCGCTCCGAGCGCTACCCGTCGCTGATCCGCATCGACACCATCAACGGCCGCCCGGCCGACGAGGTCGCCGAGGGCACGCACTTCGACGACCTGCCGTGCACGCTGCCGACCGAGCGCCTCGCGCTCGGCTCCGAGGACGCGACGCTCAAGGCGATCGAGTGGCTGACGCCGATCGGCAAGGGCTCGCGTGTGGCCATCGTCGGCGAAGCGCACGCCGGCAAGTCGGAGGCCTTGAAGCGCCTGGCGGGCGCGCTGCGCGGGGTCGAGGGTCTCGAGGTCCATGTCGTCCTCGCCGCAGTGCGGCCCGAGGAGTGCGCCGAGTGGCGCGCGGGCGAGATCGAGCCCGTCGCCTCGCTGTCGCTGGGCGCCAGCCCCGACGCGGCCGGCCAGGCCGTCGAGCGCGCGGTCGACACCGCCAAGCGCATCACCGCCCGTGGCGGCGACGTCGTCGTCTTGATCGACGGCCTCGACGCCGTGCCCCCGCACGCGGCCCGGCGCGCCCTGGCCGCCGCCCGCAACGTCGTCGATGGCGGCTCGCTGACGATCGTCGCGACCGCCACGGCGCCGGTCGGCGGCGAGACGACGATCATCGCCCTGGATCGGACGCTGACGCGGACGGGCCGCTTCCCGGCGCTCGACCTCGTGGCCAGCGGCACGCTGCGCCCGGAGTTGCTGGTCGGCGACGCCGGTGCGGATGCGATCGCGCAGGCGCGGGCTCAGGCCCTGGGCGCCTAGGAGATCTAACGCGGGGCCTGCGTGCCGCTCAGCGCGGCACGTAGGCGACCCGGCCCCACGAGGGCTCGGGCGCCAGCTCGACGGGCTCGCCGTCGCGGTCCGGCTGGACGTACATGAAGGTCGAGCTCTCCTCGTCGAACTCGACGTCGAGCTCGTTCTCCTTCACGCGCTGGTCGAGCCAGGCGGAGCGGAAGACGAGGCGGCGCAGCCAGTGCACGAGCGAACGGTCACTTGGGCCGACGAGCTCGGGCCAGCAGTCGTTGACGTGCTCGCCCAGCGCGGACGCAGGCTCCTGGATCTCGCCGTTGACCGACAGGGTCACGAGATCCTCGAGCTCGGGGTCGTCCAAGCGGCCGGAGACGAACCCCAGCTTGTTGGCGGCCTGCTCGCAGCGCTCGCGGAAGTCGCGCTCGTTGAAGGTGAACCGGAGTTCGCCGTATTCGAGGACGAAGTCCTCACCGCTGTCGTAGTTGCCTCGGCGTGCGTCGTTCATGAAGGTGATCAGTTCGAGTCGCGCCGAGGTAAGACGGCTGCTCCCGAAGTCGTCGGCATCGTATGCCCGATCCCTTCGCGTTCGCAGGTCATGGGATGGATCTTGCAGTCCGTCCGCATCCGGCACATACGAAGTGCCGGACGATCTGCGGCTCGCAGTCCGAGGGGTTTCGGGGTGTCCGGGCAGGCCCCTGCTTCCGGGCCGAGGGGGGCGAGTTCTGCAACGCCGCGCCCTAAGGGGGCATGACCCACGACACGCCCGCCACCATCCTCGTGGCCGAGGACGACGCCACGACGCGGACGTTCCTGGCCGACGAGCTGACCGCCGACGGCTGCGACCTGCTGATCGCCGAGACGGCTGCGGACGCCGTACGTCTGCTGGAGACGAAATATCCGGACCTCGCGGTGCTCGACGTGGGCTTGCCCGACGGCTCCGGGTTGGAGATCGTCCGGCGCGTCCGTGCTGCCGATGGCCTTGCGAGCCGCATCGATCCGCAGACGCCGCTGCTGGTGTTGAGCGGCCGCTGCGGCGACACCGATCGCGTCCGCGCCTTTGAGGCGGGCGGAGACGATTTTCTGGCGAAGCCGTTCCTCTATGCAGAATTGCGCGCGCGGGTTCGTGCGCTGCTGCGTCGCTCCGAGGGCCGCCGTCGGGGCGGTCGCGTGCGCGTCGGTGCGCTGGAGCTCGATCCGGCTTCGCGCACCGTTCGCGTCGGCGGCCAGCCGGTCGAGCTGACACAGACCGAGTTCTCGCTGCTGCGCGTTCTGGCGTCGGCGCCCACCACCGTGCACACCAAGGCTGAGCTCTTGCGGACGATCTGGGGTTACCGCGCGGTGAGCGAGACGAGGACTTTGGACAGCCATGCCTGTCGTTTGCGGAGCAAGCTCGGCGTCGGCGGCGACCGCTACGTCCTCAACGTCTGGGGTGTCGGCTACCGCCTCGTCGACGACCTGGGCCTGGATGCGGGCCTCAGCGGCCTGGTGGCGGCATGACGGGCGTGCTTGTCCTGACGAGCGCCGTGGTGCTGGCGCTGGCGGCCGCGGTACACGGGCGCTGGACCGTGCGCGCGCTGCGTGAGCGTGCCGCCCGTGTCGCTCACGAGGTGCGTGGGCCGCTGACGGCCGCGCACCTCGCACTCCACGGAGCGGCCCGACGCGGCGACGTGGGCCCGGTGCTCGTCGCCGCGCTGGAGTTGGAGCTGCGCCGGGCGGCGCTCGCGCTCGAGGATCCGTCGGCGGCGCGCCCCCGGGACGTCGACCTCCACGAGCTGTTGACCGTCCAGCTCCAGACCTGGCGGGATGTCGCTGCGGCTAACGGTCGGACGCTGACGCTGGAGCCCGGCCCAGACACGGCCCTCGTCCATGCCGATGCGCTCCGCCTCGGTCAGGCACTGAGTAATGTGATCGCCAATGCGATCGAGCATGGCGACGGGCAGATCGTGATCCGCACGGTCCGGATCGGCGATCGGATCCGGGTCGAGGTCACCGATGATGGCCCGGGCCTGCCGGCCTCCGTCGCGGAGCTCTCGCGCCGCCCACGTGCCGGCCGTGGGGCCCGTGGCCGGGGCCTGGCGATCACGCGCACGGTTCTCGCCCACTGCGGCGGCCGCATCTCCGCGCTGACGACCGCGCCCGGCGTGGCCATCGAGCTGCCGCTCGGCGGTCGGTCCGCATGACCCACGGCCGGCGCGCTGCCGTCCTCGTGGGTCTGGCGCTGCTGCTCGGCGGCCTCGCCGCCTCCGACGTGGCGGGGCGCGAGGCCGCGCTGCGTCGGGCCGTCGGGCCATCCGTGCCGGTCGTCGTGGTTCGCAGTCGCGTCGCGGCGGGCGCCGCGCTCGACGCGCGCCACCTCGCCATCCGTCGTGTGCCGGCGCGCTTCGCGCCCGCCGTTGCCTATGCGTCGGTCAGCGCGCTGGCCGGCACGCGGGCGGCCGTCGCGTTGGAGCCGGGCGAGGACGTCGTGCCGTCGTCGGTCGATGACGGCACGCGCGCGGTCGGCGCGCCGGTCCGTCCCGGCGAGCGCGTGGCGGAACTCGTGGCGCGTGGCTCCGCCGAGCTGATCCGGCCCGGTGGCCGCGTCGACGTCCTCGTCACGCGGGAGCGCGGTGATGGCAGCGGCGCGACGACCGTCGCGCTGGAGGACGCCGAGGTGCTTGCCGCGCACGTCGCGGCTGCCGGCGATGGTGCGGATGCCGTCGGGGACCGTGTCGCGGTGTCACTGCGCGTCACCGTGCGCCAGGCGGTCTATCTCGCGGCGGCCCAGTCCTTTGCGCGCGAGCTGCGCCTGCTGCCCCGCGCGGCCGGCGACCGGCGGCATGGCCTGGCCGGGACGACGGTGGGATCCGACCTCCGATGAGCACCTCGAACGAGCGCCGCCACGTCTTCCCACGGACGTCAGGACGCCATCGGCCACCCGTCCACGCGGGGGTCCCCACCTCAAGGGTCGCCCCACGCGACCGATACCCCGGGCCGAGGCTACTCATGCTGCGATCTCTTCGTTCCCTTTCTCTCGTCCTCGCCGTGGCCAGTCTTCTGGCCCCCGCGGTTGCCAACGCGGCTTCCAAGCCGAAGCCCGTCTATCCGACGATCTCGAGCATCTCCCCGCGCAAGCTCACGATCTCGGAGAAGCTGACGATCAAGGGCACGCATCTCAGTGCCGGGAAGGCCAAGAGCAGCGTCGCGTTCTACCGTGCCGGCAAGCCGGTCGTCTTCGTCAAGGCCGATTCCTCGACGAGCACCAAGGTCGTCGTGACCGTCCCGCCCAAGGTCGCCGGCCTGCTGGCTCAGCGCGATGGCCTCGGAGTTGCCACCCAGCTCCGGCTGCGCGTCGTCGCGACGAAGATGAGCAAGAGCTGGACCAAGAACAGCCGCTCGCCGGTCGTGAGCCCGCTGCCCGGCGCCGACGCGGCGCCCGGCACCGCGGCGGCCGCGCAGCAGGCCGCCGCGCTGGCATACAAGACCTGTCAGGAGCAGGCCGCAGCCGCGCCCGCCGCTGACGCCGACAGCGATGGCATCGCCAACGGCACCGAGATCCAATACAGCCTCGATCCCTGCACCGCGGACACCGACGGTGACGGCTTGATCGACGGCTACGAGTTCTGGTCGGCGGTCGACCTCAACGGCGCTGCGGTCCCCTACCCGGGCAAGCGCCCGTGGCCGAACCCGCTCGATCCGACCGACACCAACTACGACTT
The DNA here is from genome assembly GCF_035996765.1 of Baekduia sp. Classification (NCBI taxonomy): domain Bacteria; kingdom Bacillati; phylum Actinomycetota; class Thermoleophilia; order Solirubrobacterales; family Baekduiaceae; genus Baekduia; species Baekduia sp. The sequence goes on along the minus strand of NZ_DASYJG010000053.1, from coordinate 18,438 downwards.
CGACGGCGACGGCCTCCTGCTGTGGCAGGAGTACAAGCTCTGGAAGGCCGGCGGCACCGGCTTCCCGCTGACGCAATACAGCGACGGCACCCAGAACACCGGGGGCACGCAGCCGGTCATCACGCAGGCCCAGCGGTACCTCGATCTGGACGGTGACGGCAACCTCACCGACGACGAGCGCGACTTCGACGGCGACGGCCTCTCCAACAACGTCGAGTTCAACTTCCGCGGGACCCAGGCCTGGTGGAAGGGCATCGACTGGCACGTCCCGCCGCCGCACGGCAGCGGCAACAGCTACATCGAGCCGATGTACACCCTGCGCGCGTTCGCGGACCCCGATCCGGTCGACGCCGACAGCGACGGCGACGGGATCCTCGACGGCGCCGACGACCAGGACAACGACGGCTGGTCGAACTTCGCCGAGATGCAGCTCAGCCGTTACCAGACCGGCTACCGGGTCCATCCGTTCAACCCGTGCCTGCCGAATCCGCACTCCCTGACGTGCAGCCGCTACATCCCGCTCAGCGGTACGGCATGGCCGCCGTTTGACAAGGTGAGCGACACGGCGACGAGCGGCATGCCCGGCGAGGCGATCCCGTTCGCATGGCCCTTCGTGGTGTGGGACGACTACCACAACGCCGTTCTTGCCGATCCGACGGCGGCCGACCACTACGTCGGCACGGTCTTCGGTCCCTGGACGCCGTCGCCCTCGTTCGCTGAGGCGTGGGATTACTCCAGCGGCCCGCAGGGTCCGTAAGCGGCCTCAGCACAGCACCACTCTCGGCATCGCGGCCGGGCGGATCACTCCGCCCGGCCGCTGCTGTTAACGGTCCCCGCCCGCCCCGCCCGCCCCGCCCGCCCCGCCCGCCCCCACCGGCCCGCCGCGATGGTCTCGTCAGCACGGACGTCCGCGCCCTGACCACGCAGGGGTGAGTTCCGCCGTCCCGTGCCTAAGGAGGCGTGGACCGCGCCCTGGACGACCTTGCCGATCAGCTTCGCGATCGCCTGCTGACCGAGGCTGACGGCGGCGGTGCGCCGCTCACCGAGCGCATCCGCCTGCTGGTCGATCGCGAGGCGGGGCTGCTCGACGCGTCGACGCGCTCAGAGCTCGTCGCCCGAGTCGCCCGCCGCTCGTTCGGCCTCGGTCCGCTGGAGCCGCTGCTGGCCGACCCCGATGTAGACGAGATCATGGTCAACGGTGCGGGACCCGACGCCTCGGTCTGGGTGGAGCGCGCCGGCTGCCTGGAGGCCACGACCGTCGCCTTCGCCGATGAGGCCGAGCTGCGACATGCGATCGAACGCATCCTCGCGCCGTTGGGTCGGCGCGTCGACGAGGCTGAGCCGATGGTCGATGCAAGGCTGCCCGATGGCTCGCGAATTAACGTGGTGCTGCCCCCACTGGCGGTCGACGGCCCGCTGCTGACGATTCGCCGCTTTCGGCCGACGCCATTGGACGCCGCCGAGCTGATCGCGCGCGGCACGTGGTCGTCGCCGCTGCGGGATTTCCTCGCGCGGGCGGTCCGGGCCCGGCTCAACATCCTGATCAGCGGCGGCACGGGTTCGGGCAAGACCACCACCTTGGGGGTGTTGTCCTCGTTCATCGCCGCAGGCGATCGGATCGTGACGATCGAGGACACCGCCGAGCTGCGCCTCCAACAACCCCATGTCCTCCGTCTCGAAGGCCGCCCGCCGAACGTCGAGGGTCGGGGCGAGATCACCATGCGTCACCTGTTGCGCAACGCCTTGCGGATGCGTCCGGACCGGATCGTCATCGGGGAGTTTCGCGGTGGCGAGGCGCTGGAGATGTTGGCGGCGATGACGACCGGCCACGACGGGTCGCTTTCCACCGTCCACGCCGGCTCGCCCGGGGAGGCCTTGCGCCGCGTCGAGACCCTGGCGCTGATGGCCGATGTCGATCTCCCGCTGCCCGCGATTCGCGAGCAGATCGCCGACGCCCTCGATCTCATCGTCCATCAGGCCCGCTTCCCCGACGGCCGCCGTCAGGTGACCGCCGTGACCGAGGTCGTCCGCATCGCCGCCGGTCCCGCCACACGCGACATCTACACCTACAACACCACCAGACCGCGCTGGCGTGCCGCGCTGTCGGAGGAGCTTGCATCCCGGCTGGAGGCCGCATGACCCGTCAATCCCGTCCAAGCGAGTCCATCGTCATGCGGTCAGCCGCATGACGCATCAATCCCGTGCAAGCGAGTCCATTGTCATGCGGTCAGCGGCGTGACCGGCCCGCTGCTTGCCGCCACGGCGGCGATGCTCGGCGTCTTTGGCGCGTGGGAGACGCTGACGCTCATTGAACAGCTCCGCCCGGCGCGAGCCGTCGGCCGTGCGCTGGCACCGCTGCGGTTGGCCGGCAGGGTCGGGCGCATGCCGACGGTGCCGGAGCGACGGCGCCTGGCGATCATCGGTGCGGGCGCGCTGCTGGTCGCGGGCTGGCTGCTGGCGGGACCGGTGGCGGGGTTCGCGCTTGCGGCCGCTGGTCCTGCGGCCGTCGGCCCGGTGCTTGCCGCGCGACACCGCCGCTGGCGACGGGCGCTGGGCGACGGTGCGCCCGGCGTCGCGCGGGCCTTGGCCGATGCGCTTGCCGGCGGCCACGCGATTCGCGGCGCGCTCGAAGGGCTCGGCGCAGACAGTCTGCCGGGCGTCGCGGGGGCCGAGCTGCGCACCGTTGCCCACCGGCTCGCCCTCGGCGTGCCAACGGAGGAGGTCCTGATCGGCCTGCGCGATCGTGCAGCCCATCCCGCTTGGGACACGCTCGTCGCCGCGATCCTCCTGCAGCGCGAAGCCGGCGGGGATCTCGCCGCGCTGCTGCGGTCGATCGCCGAGGCGGCCGAGCACGCTCGTCGGGTCGAGGCTGACGCTCGCGGTCTCACCGCCCAAGCCCGTGCGACAGCTCGCCTGGTTGCGGGCTTGCCCTGCGCCGCGCTGGCCCTGGGTGAGCTGCTCGCGCCTGGCACCCTCGGCGCGCTCGTTGCCGATGCGCGCTCTCGTCTCCTGCTGCTGGCGGGCATGGCGCTCGCCGGCGTGGCGCTGGCGGCGATCGGTCGTATCGCGCGCGTGGGTGGATCATGACCATTGCCTTGGTCGCACCCTGTGCCGGCGCGGTGGTGGGGGCGTCGTGACGATCGCCTTGGCGGCGCTCGCCGGCATGCTCCTGGCGGCTGGGCTCACTGATCTGGCCGCGGTCATCGAGGCACGTCGCACCACCGCGCGCGTTGCCTCAGCACGTGGGTCAACGACGTCGGCGCCTGGTGGCTCGCGGACGGCCCGTGGCAGGTCGCGGACGGCCCGTGGCGGCTCGCGGGCGGCTCGTGGCGTCGCGATGCTGGCCCGCCTCGGTCGGCGGCTCGGCGTCCCTGCGCCGCCCGGCGAGCTCGATGCGCGGCTGGCGGCAGCCGGCCTGGGATCGGCGGTGCGCACCGCCGATGCGATGGCGGTCAAGGGCGGGGCCGGCGCCGCCGTTGCCCTCGCCGCGGCGCCGGCGCTTGCCGCGTTGCCGCTGCGCATGACCATCGTTGCGCTCCCGGCCGTGGCCGCGGCCGGTTTCTTCGCGCCGGACCTGTGGCTCGCCCGTCGGGCCGGGCGCCGTGCCGCCCGGGCTGGGGTGGAGCTCGCCGATGTGCTCGACCTCCTGCGGGTCGCGATCGTCGCGGGGCTTCCGGTCAGCCGCGCGCTGACGGAGGTCGGCCGGCGCCGCGGCGGGCTCGTCGCGACCGAATTGCGGATCGTCTCTGAGCGGCTGGCGCTCGGCGTTCCGCGCGCCGACGCCCTCGCTGCGCTGCGACGTAGCCTTCCGCTGCCGGCCATCGGGTTGCTCACCGCCGCCATCGCTCGCGCCGATCGCCACGGCGCGCCGCTGGCGCCGGCGCTGACCGCGCTTGCCCAAGCGGCGCGGGCCGATCGCACTCGCGCCCTCCATGAGCAGGCCGCACGCGCCGCGCCGCGGATCCAGCTGGCCGTCGCGCTGCTGCTCGTCCCCGCGGTGCTCCTCGTGGTCGCGGCCGGCCTCGTGCATGGGCTCGCGTGATGCGCGGCAATCGCGTGCGCCGGCGTTATGGGCCGGACGCCACGGCCCCGCCCTGGCGCGTCACGCCGAGCGCGACCCACTAGGTTCGGGCCGATGGCATCGGACCCACAGCGGCTCGACCCCGCCACGTTCCAGCTGCCGGTCGGCCGGCTGCGGGCGGGCTACTACAGCGATGCGTACTTCACCTCCACCAAGGAGTTGCTCGAAGCCCAGGATCGCCATCCGCGCGTCCTGATGCAGGTCTTCCAGAAGCAGGAGTCGCTGCTCGGAGGTGTCGACGAGGCGATCGCCGTGCTGAAGGTCGGCGCCGGGCGCGTGGGGCCTGACGGCGTCTGGTTGTCCGCGTGGGATGACCTCGTCGTCCATGCCCTCCACGAGGGCGACGCCATCGCGCCGCGCGAGACCGTGCTGACGATCGAGGGCGACTACACCCAGTTCGCGCATCTGGAGACGGTCTACCTGGGCTGCATGGCGCGCCGGTCGCTGGTGATGCGCAACGTCCGCGCCGTGGTCGACGCCGCGCGCGGCAAGGAGATCCTGTTCTTCCCGGCCCGCCACGACCACTGGCTGGTGCAGACCGGCGATGGCTGGGCCGCGCATGTGGCCGGCGCGATCGGCGTCTCGACCGACGCGCAGGCCTCGTGGTGGGGCGGCCGTGGCGTGGGCACCGTGCCACATGCGCTCATCGCCGCGTTCGGCGGCGACACCGTCGCGGCGGCGCGCGCGTTCGCTGACCGCTATCGCGATCGCATCAACGTCACGGTCCTCGTCGACTTCGACAACCACTCTGCGCGCACGGCCGTCGCGGTCGCCGATGCGCTCGGCGACGCGCTCTGGGGCGTCCGCCTCGACACCGCCGAGACGCTCGTCGACGAGGCGCTCGCCGACCTCGGCGACGCGGCACCGCGCGGCGTCAACGTCGAGCTCGCCCGCCGTGTCCGCGCCGCCCTCGACGCTGCCGGCCACCAACGCGTGAAGATCGTCGCCTCCGGCGGCTTCGACGCCGAGAAGATCCGGCGCTTCGAGACCGAGGGCGCGCCCGTCGACGCCTACGGCGTCGGCTCCTCGCTGCTGCGCGGCCAGAACGACTTCACGGCCGACATCGTCGCCGTCGACGGCGCCCCGGTCGCCAAGGTCGGCCGTCAAGCGCGGCCGAACCCGCGCCTCGTGCGCGTGCCGTAAGCGCCGGCACGCGCACCAGCAACCCGCGGTTCCGCTACGGCACCGCGACCGCGACCTTCAGCCGCGTCACGTCGCCGTCTGACGACATGCCCGCCGCCGCCGGCCCGAAGGCGTCCAGCGTCGGCTTGGCCTTCACGAAGTCCTTGTCATCGCCCACGACGGCCGACAAGAACTTGACCAAGCCCGGCGTGTCGAGGAACAGCGACGGCTTGGCGCCTTCCAACAGCCCCGCCGCGGTCTTGAACGGCTCCGAGTCGCCGAGCTTGCCCGAAGGGTTCAAGGCGTCAGCCAGCGCGTCCTTGCCGTAGGCGACCACGAACTTGTCGTCCTTGGCCGCGACCTGGATGCCGTCAGGGGCGGGGCCGCCAACGTCGACCGAGAAGCCCTCGGCGCCCGACGTGCCGGCGCCGCTCAGCGCAGCCGTCTTGACGTTCAACCCTGCCAGCAGCTTGCGCAGCGTTCCGATCGACTTCCGCGACGCCGCCGGGTCCTTGGACTGGACGACCAGCGCGCCGCCGAGATCGTCCTTCGACGTGCCGCGGACGAACAGCGCCGCGTCGCCCATCCAGGACAGCAGGTCCTTCTGCACGTCGATGCCGAGCTGCGACTGCAACCCCTGCAACAACGTTGCCGGATCGATGCCGCCCGTGGCGCCCGAGTCACCGAGCGTGCCGATGGCCTTGGTGATCGTGCCGCCGACGTCGCCGACGCCGATGCTCAGCCACGAGCCCGCAGGCACGGCCGCCGCTGCGCCCGGCCCGTCGCCGCTGCCGACCTTCGTCTTGAGCCCGATCGCCGCGGCGTCGATGCGCACCGCGTTGCTCGCCACGTCGAGCTTCGCCGCCACCGACTGCAGCCCGCTGCCGGTCAAGAAGCCCTTGAACATCTTCAGCTGCGCGGCGTCGATGCCCGCGGTCTTCCCCGACGCGGCGCCGACCGCCAGGTCGAAGAACCGGCCCGGATCGGCGTAGACGAAGCCAAGCCCGTCGGTGCCCACCGTCTCGCGCGCCTTCTTGAACGTCACGGAGCTGGCCAACGTGTCGCCCGACCGCGCGTCGATCGCCGACTTAAAGCCACGCTCGGTTCCCAGGACCACGGCGTGGTCGACGACCGCCACCGCCAGGTCGTCATCCGCCTTGTAGCGGTACTTGACCCCGCGGTACTCACGGTCGCTCCCGCCCTTGCGGCCGTCGACGAACTTCTGCGCCGCGCCGTCGTCCTTGCTCGCGATCGCCGCGACGACGTCGGGATCCTTGCCGCCGGTGCCGATGCCGGTGATCGCCAGGCCCGCGCGCTGCCCGAGCCACGGCGCGATGTCCTGCTCGTAGCTGGCGCCGTCGTCCTTGAGCCCCTTGTCGATCAGCCCGACGATCTTGCCGCCCGGGTCGGCGGTCCGCAGGATCTTGCCGGCGACCGTGGTCGCGTTGGTCTTCAGCTCCCCCGTGGGCTGGACCTGCGCCTCGACGTAGACCGGGGCCGAGGCGGGCAGGAACGCCGCGGGGTCGGCGCCGGCGTTGCCGCTGCTCGAGCTGGAGGAGCTGTCGCCGCAGCCGGCGATCGGGACCGCTATGGCTGCGAGGACCGCCAACGCAGGGAGAACGCGGGGCAGGAAAGAGGAGCGCATGAAGCGAATCCTACGGCGGTCGGCTGCCGTGGGAGGCACCGCTCGATCGGTCGTCCAGACCGTCTCACGCGCTCTCACCGCAGGCACACGCCGCGGACGGAACGGCGTGAATTCCGCAATCGCCGCTGCGTGCCGGCGTTTTGCAACGCCGGATGCGTTTCTGGCCAAACGTTCTCCCACCGCGTCCCACCGCCGGAAAGCCCGTCTCCATGCGGTTTTTCCACCGTTCTTGGCGCCGCGGCGGTCCGAATGTGGGGAAATGTGTGGGATAGGTGTTGCATCGTGGGGGAGAGTGGGATAGAACGCCACCTACGGACCGGGGTGGAGGAGCTCCTCCCACTCCTCCACCCCGGCCCTTCTTCTTCTTTCACGCGATGCGCCCGTCCTCATGGACACCTCGTTCACCGGTCAAGCCGACTACACCCTCGACGCCAAGAACCGCCTCACGGTTCCTGCGCGCTACCGGGGCGCGCTCGAAGGTGGCCTCGTCCTCGCCAAGGACATCGAGCCCTGCGTCGCGATCTGGCCGACCGCCGGCTACGACGACTTCCGTCGCGCGGCGCTGCAGGACGTGCACCCGATGAGCCAGCGCGGGCGCAAGATCATGACCTTCCTCTCTGCCAACTCGACGCCCGCGGGCCTCGACAGCGCCGGCCGCGTGCCGCTGCAGCCGTTCCTCATGGACCACGGCAAGCTCACGCGCGAGGTGACCGTCGTCGGTGCCGGCGACCACCTGCAGCTCTGGAACCGCGACGCCTGGACCGCTTACAACGACCAGCTCGCGGCCGACATCTTCGACATCTCGGCGGCGTTTGACGCGCCGGCCACCGCGTGATGCTCACTATCCCTTATGACATGACCGCCTCCCACGTCCCGGTCCTCGCCGGCGAGCTGATCGAGGCGCTGGATCCGCAGCCGGGCCAAGTCGCCATCGACTGCACCTTCGGCGCCGGCGGGCACGCCCGCCTGATCGCCGAGCGGCTCGGCCCGACCGGCACGCTGATCGCGATCGACCGCGACCCGGTCGCCGCATCGCACTTCGAGGCGCTCGCCGCCGAGGTGGGCTGCACGACCCGCTTCGTCCACGCCTCCTTCGCCGACGGCCTGCGCGAGCTGCTGGCCGAGGGCATCCGCGCCGACCTCGTCTACGTGGACCTCGGCATCTCCTCGATGCAGGTCGACACCTGGGAGCGCGGGTTCTCCTACAGCTACGACGCGCCGCTGGACATGCGCATGGACACCGAGCAGGAGCTCGACGCGCGCACGGTCCTCAACACGTGGGAGGTGCGCCGGATCGCGCAGTTGCTGCGCGAGTACGGCGACGAGCGCTACGCCTCCCAGATCGCCCGCGCGATCGGCCGCGTGCGCGAGGAGCAGGAGATCGAGACGACCAGCCAGCTCGTCGACATCATCAACAACTCGATCCCCGTCAAGGCGCGCTTCGCCGGTGGCCACCCCGCCAAGCGCAGCTTCCAGGCGATCCGGATCGCGGTGAACGACGAGCTCGGCCAGGTCGACGCGGCGCTGCCGCTCGCCTGGCAGATCCTGCGGACCAATGGTCGCTTTGCAGGCATTTCGTTCCACAGCGGCGAAGATCGGCGCGTGAAGCGCTTCCTCGCCGCACGTGCCGAAGGCTGCACGTGCCCGCCGCAACTTCCGGTCTGCGTCTGCGGACGCACGCCCGAGGCGGAGCTGATCGGCCGGGGCATCGCCCCATCGGCCGGCGAGATCGCCAGCAACCCCCGTTCGGCGTCCGCCCGGATGCGCGCCGCTCGCAAGCTCAGGGAAGAGGAAGACGCCGTATGACCCCTCCAGCCGCAACCGCCGCCGGTCGCACGCTCACCCGTCCGGTCGCTCCACGGGCGCCGAGGCGCGTCTCCGGCCCGGCCGCTCGGCCGCGCCGCGGCGCCGACGCTCCTCGCGCCCGCCGCGCGCCCACGCCCGACCCCTTCATCCTGCGCGCGCTGCACCGCTCCCGCGCGCTCGCCGACTCCCGCTTCCTCGATCGCCTGATCCGCGGTCGCCTCTGGATCCCGATCGTCGCCGCCGGCCTCATGGGGATCGTCTTCATGCAGGTCTCGATGCTCAAGCTCAACGCCGGCATCGGCCGCGCGGTGCAGAGCGCCGCGACGCTGGAGCGCCAGAACACCAACTTGCGCGCCGCCGTGTCGGGCATGGAGTCGGGCACCCGGATCGACGACGCGGCACGCCACCTCGGCATGGTCGTGCCGGCTGACGGCAGCACGCACTACGTGACGGCCGCGGTCCGCGGCCTGGCGACCGCGGCGGCCCAGCGCATGACCTCGGCCGACGCCGAGGCCATCGCCCGCTCGAAGGCCGCGACCGCGCTGGCCGCGGGGCAGACGACGGGCGCCGCGCTGACCGCGGCCGCCACCGGCGCCGCCGTGACGCAGACGGCGGCCGCGGCCTCGACGACGACGACCGCCACCGCCCCGGCCACGACCCCGACGGGCACCGTCGCCGCGGCGCCCGCTCCGGCGGCGAGCACCGCGCCCGCGGCTGCGACCACCGCGCCGGCGCCTGCCGCGCAGCAGACCACCGGCGCCGCCGCGGCGCCGATCACCGCCCAGAGTCAGACCCCCACACCGGCGCCAACCCCGCAGACCACCGCCACACCCACCACAGCCTCAACCTCCGGTGGCGCGGTGGCGCCCCCGCAGGGGTAGTTCCCGATGGTCTTGGTCGAACGCCGCATCGGCCTCCTCTTCGCGTTCTTCTTGTGCTTGATCCTGCTGGCGGGCATGCGCTCGCTGCAGCTCGGCACGCTGCAGGGCGGCAAGCTCGCCCGCGCCGCAACCAGCCAGCAGGTCACCGAGCCGATCGTGCCCGCCCACCGCGGCACGATCGTCGATCGCCACGGCACCGAGCTCGCCGTCTCCCAAGCCGCTGACGACGTCACGGCCACGCCGTATCTCGTCACCGACGCCGCCAAGGCGGCGACACAGCTGGCGCCGTTGCTGGGCGTCGACGAGAACGTCGTCCTCAAGCAGCTCTCGCGCCGCGACACCGGCTTTGTCTACCTCGGCCATCACGTCCCCGGCGACGCCGCCGACAAGATCCGCGCGCTCAAGATCCCGGGCATCGACTTCACGCCCGGCCAGCGTCGCACCTACCCGCGCGAGTTCCTCGCCTCGCAGGTCCTCGGCGGCGTCAACATGGCGGGCAAGGGGTACGCCGGCGTCGAGTACTCGCTGGACTCCAAGCTCCACGGCACCGACGGCCAGCGGCGAATCGTGCGCGACGGCGTCGGCGAGGACGTCCAGGTCCGCGACATCAAGCGCGCCCAGCCGGGCGACGAGGTCGAGCTGTCGCTGGACGCCAACATCCAGGACGACGTCGAGTCCGTCCTCGGCGGCATCGGCAAGACCTACCGCCCCAAGGGCGCGACGGCGATCGTCACCAACCCGAAGACCGGTGAGATCCTGGCGCTGGCCAACTGGCCGCAGATCAACGCCAACGATCCGTCGGCGGCGCCGGACTACGCGCGGCAGAACCGCGCGGTCGGCATCACCTATGAGCCAGGTTCCACGTTCAAGGCCATCACGGTGGCCGGGGCGCTGGAAGACCACAAGGTCACGCCCGACACCTCCTTCAACCTGCCGCCGCAGATCGTCGTCGCCGATCGCACGATCAAGAACGCCGAGGATCGCGGCTGGGCGACGATGACGACGTCCGACATCCTGGCCCAGTCCGACAACGTCGGCGCGATCACGATCGGCCAGCTGCTCGGCAAGCAGCGCTTTGACTACTACGTCCGCAAGTTCGGCTTCGGCAAGCTCACCGGTACCGACTTGCCGGGCGAGGAGCAGGGCATCGTCCCGCAGCTCAAGAACTACTCGGGCTCCTCGATGGGCAACCTGCCGATCGGTCAGGGCGAGGCCGTCACGCCGATGCAGATCGCCCAGTTCTACGGCGCGATAGCCAACGGCGGCGTCCTGCGCACGCCGCATCTGGTCCGCCGCATCGACGGCCGCATGCAGGCCGAGCCCGCGGCACGCCGGATCATGTCCGCCTCGACGGCCGCGTCGCTGCGCACGATGCTCGAGGGCGTCCTGGCGCCGGGCGGCACCGCGTCAGAGGTCAAGCCGATCCCCGGCTACACATTGGCGGGCAAGACCGGCACGGCGAACAAGATCGACCCGGTCACCCACGAGTACTCGCAGTCGGCCTACGTGGCGTCGTTCGTGGGCTTCGCGCCCGCGCGGAACCCGAAGCTCCTGATCTCGATCATGGTCGACGAGCCCAAGGGCGGGATTTACGGCGGGCAGGTCGCGGCGCCAGCGTTCGGCAAGATCGCCAGCTTCGCCCTGCAGTACCAGAAGATCCCCCCGTCGAAGTAGAAGGTCGGAGGGGTGGCGGAGGCGACCCCCAGTGGGCTGGGCCTGGACGGGCCGGCCGTGTCGCCGCAGCCGGGTCCCCAGGCCGTGTCTCTCGCTATGGTCGCCGCGATGCTCTTGGGCGACCTCTTCGCGGACCCCACGCTCCCGCACATCGACGTCGCCGCGCTGGCCTACGACGCGCGCGCCGTCCAGCCTGGAACCGCCTTCTTCTGCGTGCGCGGCTTCAGGGCCGACGGCCATCGCTACGCACCCGAGGCGGTTGCCAACGGCGCGGTCGCGCTGGTCGTCGACCATCCGCTGGATCTCCCCGTGCCCCAGGTGCTCGTCGAGGATGTCCGCACGGCGATGGCGCCTGCCGCCGCGCGCCTGGCCGGCGATCCCACCGCCGAGCTGGCGATGGTCGGGATCACGGGCACCAACGGCAAGACCACCACCTCGTATCTGACGCGCGCGCTGCTGGAGGCCGCCGGGCGCCAGACGGGGCTGATCGGGACCGTGACGTCGTGGGTCGGCGGCACCGAGCACCCGGTCGTGCGCACGACGCCCGAGGCGATCGACCTGCAGCGCACGTTTCGTGCGATGCGCGATGGCAGCGACGACTCCGCGGTGATGGAGGTCTCCTCGCACGCGCTCGCGCTGCATCGCGCCGACGCGATCCACTGGGACGTCGCCGCGTTCACCAACCTCACCCAGGACCACCTCGACTTCCATGCCGACATGGAGGACTACTTCCTGGCCAAGCGGCGGCTGTTCGAGGTGGCTTCCGAGCAGGGCGCCACGCTGATCGCCTGCGTCGACGACCCTTACGGCGCGCGGCTCGCGCAGGACTTCCGCCAAGCGGTGACGATCGGGATTGACACGCCCGATGCAGCGGTGCGCGCGACCGAGCTGCGGGCCGGGCCGGCGTCGACCCACTTCACGGTCGACGGCGTCGCGCTCCGCGCGCCCCTGCCCGGGCGCTTCAACGTCCTCAACGCGCTGGTCGCCCTGGCCGCGGCGCGCGCCTTGGGCGTGGACGACGCGACGATCGCGGCCGCGCTGCCTGGCGCCGGCGGCGTGCCCGGGCGCTTCGAGCCCGTCGACGAGGGCCAGGAGTTCGCGGTCATCGTGGACTACGCGCACAAGCCCGACGCGCTCGACAACGTCCTGCGCACCGCGCGCGAGCTGGCCACGCGCCGTCTGATCGTCGTCGTTGGCGCCGGCGGCGACCGTGACCGCGGCAAGCGCCCGCTGATGGGCGCGGCGGCCGCGCAGCACGCCGACGCGGTCGTCATCACCTCCGACAACCCGCGCAGCGAGGATCCGGAGGCGATCATCGCCGCGATCGCGGAAGGCGCCGGCGCAGAGGCGGTGCGGATCGTCGACCGCCACGAGGCGATTGACCACGCGATCGGCCTCGCCGAGCCGGGCGACGTCGTCGTCATCGCCGGCAAGGGCCACGAGACCTACCAGGAGATCGCCGGCGGCGTGAAGCTGGACTTCGACGACCGCGAGGTCGCCCGGGAGGCGCTGCGTGCGCGGCTGGGACGCTGAACGGATCGCCGCCGCCGCAGGTGCGCGGCTCGTCGAGCCTGGCGCGTCCGCTAGCGGGCCGTCGCGGGCCGTCATCGACTCGCGCCGCGCGGGTCCGGGTGATCTCTTCGTCGGGCTGCCTGGAGAGCGGGTCGATGGCGGGCGCTTTGCCACCGAAGTGTTGGCCGCGGGTGCCTGGGGCGTCCTGGTCGGTGAGCAATGGGCCGGAACCGACGGCGACGGCGTCGTGCTCGTCGCGGCCGATCCCCTGGTCGCGCTGCAGCGGCTGGCCACCGCGTGGCGGCGCGAGCTCGGCGCGCAGGTCATCGGCGTCACCGGCTCGACCGGCAAGACCTCCACCAAGGACCTGCTTGCCGCGATGGTCGACCAGCAGCGCCGCGTGGTCGCCACGCCGCTGAACCTCAACACCGAGATCGGACTCCCACTGACGGTCCTCAGCGCACCGGAGGGGACCGAGGTGCTCGTGTTAGAGATGGCGATGCGTGGGGCCGGTCAGATCGCCGAGCTCGTCGCGATCGCCGAGCCCGACGTCGGCGTCGTCGTCAACGTCGGGCCCGTCCACCTGGAGCTGTTGGGCACCATCGAGGCGATCGCCGCCACCAAGGCCGAGCTGATCGAGGGGCTGCAGCCGGGCGGGACGGCAATCGTGCCGGTCGATGAGCCGCTGCTCGCGACCCATCTCGCAACGCTGCCGGAGGGCGTCACGACCGTGACGTTCGGGCCCGGGGGCGACGTGGACGAGCTGCCGGAGGGTCTCGAACTCCGGGTGGGTGGAGATCGTCTCAGCGCCCACATGCGGTCCAACGCCTTGGCGGCGTTGGCCGCCGCGCGGGCGGTCGGTGTCGAGCCGACAGGGCGCCTGGACGTCGCGCTGAGCGAGCTCCGCGGCCAGCGCCGAGAGCTGCCCGGCGGGCTCGTCGTCATCGACGACTGCTACAACGCCAACCCGATGTCGATGCGCGCCGCTCTCGACGACCTTGCCGCGTCCACGTCTGGACGTCGCGTCGCCGTGCTCGGTGACATGCTCGAGTTAGGGCCCGACGAGGTGCGCTTTCACGAGGAGATCGGCGTCCACGCCCGCGGCGCGGGGCTCGATCTGCTGGTGACCGTCGGCCCGCTGGCCACCGCGATGGGCCCGGCGTTTGGCGGCACGACGATCGCGGTCGACCGCGCCGTCGACGTCGTTGGCGCGCTCCGCCCGCTGCTGGCGCCCGGCGACACCGTCCTGGTCAAGGCATCGCGCGGCGTCGGCCTCGAGGTCGTCGCCCAGGGGCTGGCCGCCTGATGGGCGAGGTCCTGATCGCCGGGATGGCGTCGCTGCTGATCTGCATCTTCCTCAGCCCCTCGTTCATCTCCTATCTGCGGCGCCGTGAGTTCGGCCAGAACATCCGCGAGGAGGGGCCCGAGGGCCATCACGAGAAGGCCGGCACGCCCACGATGGGCGGCATCATCATCTTCACGGCGATCTCGGTGCCGTTCCTGTTGTTGAGTGACTACGACTGGCGCTCGGTCGGCGTCTACGCGGTCGCGATGTTGTCCGCCTTGCTCGGCTTCGCCGACGACTTCACCAAGATCATCCGGCGCCGGTCGCTGGGGCTCAGCGGGAAGGCCAAGCTCGGCGGCCAGGTCGCGATCTCGTTGTTGTTGTGGTACATCGCGACCCAAAAGGCCGACCTGCCCGCGACACTGCGGCTGCGGACGATCGACGCGACCGTCGACCTGGGGATCTTCTACCCGCTGTTCATCTACCTGGTGGTGGCAGGGACGACCAACGCGGTGAACCTGACGGATGGGCTGGACGGGCTGGCGGCGGGCTGCGCGGCGATCGTGTTGTTGGCCTACATCGGGATCACGTTCATCACCAGCGGGCAGGACGACCTCTCGCTGCTCGCGGGCTGCCTGGTCGGCGCCTGCGTCGGCTTCTTGTGGTTCAACGCGTTCCCGGCGACGATCTTCATGGGGGACACGGGGTCGCTGGGCTTAGGCGGCGCGGTCGCCGGCCTGGCGGTGATGACCAAGACGGAGGAGCTGCTGATCCTGTTGGGCGGGATCTTCGTCGTCGAGGCGCTGAGCGTGCTGATCCAGGTCTTCTCCTTCCAGACCTTTCGCAAGCGCGTGTTCTTGATGGCCCCGATCCACCATCACTTCGAGATCATGGGGTGGTCGGAGACCAAGATCATCCTGCGCTTCTGGATCATCGCTGCGGTGTGTGCGGCGAGTGGGTTCACGATTTACCAGCAGTCGATCTCCTAGCTTCTGACGTGGTTGGCGCTCAGCTCGGGCGCTGACCCTCGCGCGCACCGTGGTCTGTCGGCACCGAGGAGAGCGAGCGGGGTAGGAGTCCGCGGCGTTGGCTCGTCGTCCGTGGCCCGGATCGCGGGACAGCGGGGGCGTTCGGGCACGAATCGTAGATGCGCCGCGGTCCGTGTCGTCTGGTGTCCCACATAGGGACACTCGCCGACCCGGATCTCTGATTCGGCCCCGAATCTCGCGAGGGCGCCGATTCGGCCCCGATTCCGCCGGCCCTGGCGCTCGCGGACGACGAGTCCCGCACCGAGTCGTCATCTCCGCTCGCTCTCCTCGGTGCCGACAGACCACGTCGCGCAGCACCAAAGACGCAGCGCACTGGGCGTCACCAACGCATGCGCCACCATCCTCCTAGGACCACAACCGCCCCAGCCACTACCGTCCCGGCCGTCGATGGCCCCGCGTCCACCACTCCCACCCGGTCCCTACCTCGTCGTCGGCCTCGCCCGCTCCGGCCAGGCGGCTGCCGCGCTGTTGTATCAACGCGGCGAGGCGGTCATCGCTGTCGACTCCGCACCCACCGAGCGCTTGCCGAGCGTTGAGCTCCCGTCTGACGTCGAGCTCCACGCCGGCACCGACGGCGTGGCGCTCCTGGAGCGCGTCCGTGCGGTCGTCAAGTCCCCCGGCGTCCCCGCCACCGCGCCTGTCGTCACTGCCGCCCGCGAGCGCGACATCCCCGTCCTCGGCGAGCTGGAGCTCGCCTGGCGCTGCGTCCCCAACGAGGTGATCGCGGTCACGGGCACCAACGGCAAGACGACGACCGTCGAGCTGCTCGGCCACCTGCACCGTGAGGCCGGCATCCCGGTTGCTGTCGTCGGCAACGTCGGGACCGCGTATTCGTCCCTGGCGTTCGACGACAACAAGCCGGCAGACGACGCCGTCGTCGTCTGCGAGGCCTCGTCCTTCCAGCTGGAGGACACCCTCGCGTTCGCCCCCGAGGCCGCCGTCCTGCTCAACCTCGACAGCGATCACCTCGACCGCCACGGCTCGCTGGCCGCCTACCACCAGGCCAAGTTGCAGGTCTTCGCCAACCAGGGCAACGACGACATCGCGGTCGCGTCCGAGGGCCTGAACATCCCAGACCTCGGCGGCTGCGCGCGCCGCGTCTGCTTCGGCGACTCTCCCGAAGACGAGCTGTCGCTGCGGGCCGGCACGCTGTGGTGGGACCAGACGCCCTTGCTGCGCACCGACGAGCTCGTCCTGCGCGGACCCCACAACGTGCACAACGCGATGGCCGCGGCGGCGGTCGCGTTGGCGCGCGGGCTGCCGATCGACGCGGTGCGCAACGGCCTCAAGACGTTCGCCGGCGTGCCGCACCGCCTCGAGGAGGTCGCCGTCCACGACGGCGTCACCTACGTCAACGACTCCAAGGCCACCAACGTGGCCGCGGCGCTCGTCGGCCTCGCGTCGTTCGACGTCCCGGTCCACGCGATCATGGGCGGCCAGGGCAAGGCGGAGGACTACACGCCCCTGCGCGACGCGGTCGCCCGGCATTGTGCCGGGGTCTACCTGATTGGCGCCGAGGCACCCGCGTTGCACGCGGTCCTCGACGGCGCCGCGCCGCTCCGCGACTGCGAGACGCTCGATCGCTCGGTCGCCGCCGCACGCGCGGCAGCCCGCCCAGGCGAGGTCGTCCTGCTGTCACCCGCGTGCGCCTCCTACGACCAGTTCGACAACTTCGAAGTTCGCGGGGAGGCTTTTCGGACGCTGGCGCGAATGTAGGGCCTGATGGCCCGCCGCCGCCATCCCCACCCGATCGAGCACAGCATCTTGATCACCGCCACCCTCTGCCTCCTGGCAGCAGGGGCGGTGATGGTGTTCTCTGCCTCGTCCGCACGCACGCTGCTCTCCGGGCAGGGTGACGGCACGTCGTTCATGGTCAAGTACGTGGCCTACGGCGCTGTCGGCTTCGTGTTGATGCAGCTGATCGCGCGTCGGGGACTCGACCTCGTCCTCAAGGCGACCGTCCCGCTGCTAGCGGGCTCGTTCGTCGCGCTCCTGCTGGTCAAGGTGCCGGGCTTCGGCGTGTCGGTCAACGGCGCGCGCCGCTGGCTCGGCGCGGGGCCGATCGTCTTCCAGCCCTCGGAGGTCATGAAGCTCGCGCTCGTGCTCTACGCGGCCAAGATCCTCGCCGAGCGCCCCGCGCTGCTGCGCCGTCCGCAGAACCTCGGGCCGCTCGCCCTGGTCGCCGGCGGCGCCGTCCTGCTGATCGCCTCCCAGCCCGACCTCGGCACCGCGCTGGTCATCTGCTTCACGATGGCCGCGATGCTCGTCGCCGCGGGCATGCCGATCCGCTGGCTCGGTGCCGCGACCGGCGGCGGAGCGCTGCTGGTCTTGATGTACGCCATGACCGCGCCCTACCGGCGCGACCGTCTGATGACGTTCCTGGACCCGTGGGCGCACGCGGGCAACGAGGGCTTTCAGTCGGTGCAGGGACAGATCGCGATCGGCTCCGGGCACCTCTTCGGCCGT
This sequence comes from Baekduia sp., assembly GCF_035996765.1. Taxonomy (NCBI): domain Bacteria; kingdom Bacillati; phylum Actinomycetota; class Thermoleophilia; order Solirubrobacterales; family Baekduiaceae; genus Baekduia; species Baekduia sp. Next base: position 917 of record NZ_DASYJG010000053.1, on the reverse strand, counting down.
GGCCTCGGCGAGTCGCTGCAGAAGAACCTGTTCTTGCCCGAGGCCCACACGGACTTCATCCTGGCCATCGTCGGCGAGGAGCTCGGCGTCATCGGAATCTGGGGCATCCTGTTCCTGTATGGGTTGGTCGCCTACGCGGGCCTGCGCGTCGCCAAGAACGCGCGCGGCACCTACGCCAAGCTCCTCGCGGCCGGCATCACCTCGCTCTTCCTCAGCCAGGCGATGTTGAACGTCTTCACGGTGCTGGGCCTCGCGCCGCTGACCGGCGTGCCGCTGCCCTTCATCTCCTATGGGTCGACCAACCTCGTCGTGTTGCTCGCTGGGATGGGCGTTCTGCTGAACGTCGCAAGCGGCGGGAACGTCAAGCTGCAAGCCGTCCCCGATATGGCAGGGTCCCGGAGGCATGCCACCAACGATTCTGATCGCGGCCGGCGGGACAGCCGGGCACGTGGTTCCAGCGCTGGCGGTCGCCGACGCGCTGCGGGCTGAGGCCGGCGCACGCGTCGTCTTCGTCGGCGGCGAGCGCGCCGAGAAGACGCTGGTTCCGGAGGCGGGCTACGAGCTGCGCCCGATCGTGGTGGAGGGGCTGTCACGAACCAACCCGCTGAAGGCCGCCCGCGGCGTGGTGCGCGCCGCCGCCGCGCTGCGCACCGCGCGCAAGATCCTCCGTGACGTGCGTCCCGACGCCGTGATGGGCGGCGGCGGCTACGTCGCCGGGCCGGTCGGCGCGGTGGCCGCGGTCAGCCGGATCCCGCTCGTGCTGACCGAGGCCGACAGCCACCTGGGGCTCACCAACCGGTTGCTCGCGGGGTTCGCCCGCCGGGTCTGCCTGGCCTTTCCGCTGGCGGGACGCGAGGGGGAGAAGTACCGCGTGACGGGGCGGCCGGTGCCCCCGCCGGTGACCGATCGCGATGGCG
>NZ_DASYJG010000052.1:0-29654 GCF_035996765.1 Baekduia sp. | reverse complement strand
GTCGCGTGCGAGGACACGCGGCGCACGCGCGTGCTGCTCGACCGCCACGGCATCCGCGCGGGCGCGCTGGTCTCCTACCACGAGCACAACGAGCGCGCGCGGGCGGCCGAGCTGGTGGCGCGCATCCGCGAAGGGGCGGTGGTCGCGCTGGTCTCGGACGCCGGGACGCCGGGGGTCAGCGACCCGGGCTACGTCGTCATCGGGGCGTGCGTCGAAGCCGGGCTGCCCGTCGAGGTGCTGCCCGGGGCCAGCGCGGTGACGGCCGCGGTCGTCGCGTCGGGGCTGCCCGCCGAGCGGTGGACGTTCGCCGGGTTCCTGCCCCGGCGGGCGGGCGAGCTCGCGCGCGTGTGGGAGTCGGAGGACACGGTGGTGGCCTTCGAGTCGCCGCGCCGGCTCGCGGCGTCGCTGGCGTCGCTGGCGGCGGCGGACCCGGAGCGGCCGGTGGCGGTGTGCCGGGAGCTGACCAAGCTGCACGAGGAGGTCGTGCGCGGGACGGCTGGTGAGCTGGCGGCGCGGTACGCGGCCGAGGATCCGCGCGGCGAGATCGTGGTCGTCGTCGGCGGTGCGCCGGCCGAGGCGATCGACCTGGCGCCGGCGCTGGACGCGCTGGCGCGGCTGGTCGACGCGGGGGCGAAGGCACGGCCGGCGGCGGGTGTGATCGCCGACCTCACCGGCGTGCCGGCCAACGCCTTGTACAAGGCGCTGCTCGAGCGCTGAGCTCGCGCGGCCGGGCGTCCATCGTGGCGCTCGCTGGCCCCTAGCGGCCAACGTTAAGGGGTCAGACCCTTAAGAACGTGTTCGCGCGGATCGGTTGCGGGTCTGCGACATGTTCGTGCCGATCTGGTGACGGCGGGGAGGATGCGGTGTGGCCGGGCATACGGTGGCGCCATGTCTCGTGTGGTGGTGCTCGTGCTCGTTGTTGCCGTCGCGGCCTTGGATGCCGGTGCGGCGTTCGGTGCGTCGGGGCGCTGGCGGGCGCCCCTGCCGGGCGCCGTGCTCAGCGGCGCCTTCACCTTTGACCGTGCGGCGCCCTATGCGCGCGGTGTGCGCCGCGGCATCGACCTGCGGGGTGTGCCGGAAGCCCGGGTGCTCGCGGCGTGTGCCGGCACCGTGACCCATGCCGGTCGCGTGCCCCGATGGGGGCGCGGCGTCAGTCTGCGCTGTGGCGGGCTGGTCGCCACCGAGTTGGGGCTGGCCTCGGCCGCGGTGGCCCGCGGCGCGCGGGTCTGGCCGGGCGCCGTCGTCGGCCGGCTGGCGCCAGGGGGCCTGCTGCGGCTCGGCGCCCGGCGGGTGGGCGATCGCCAGGGCTACGTGGACCCGCTGGAGCTGCTCGGCCATAGTGACCGCTCCGCACCACCACCGATCGCTCCGCGCCGTCGGCCGGCCGCACGACCGCGGCCACGCGTCGCCCCACCGGCCATGCTCGCTGCGACCCGTCCGGCGGCCACCGCGCCGTCTCACACGGCGGCCCTTCCGTGGCTTGGCTGGGCCGGCGTCGCGCTGCTCGCCGTCGGTGCGGGAGGCGGCGACGTGGCGCGACGGCGACACCGCCGTCGGAGGCGCACCGGGATGGCGCTCGCGCAGCGGTAGCGTTAGGCCCAGATGTCCTTCTACATCACGACGCCCATCTACTACGTCAACGCGGCGCCCCACCTCGGGCACGCATACACGACGATCGCCGCGGACGTGATGGCGCGCCACATGCGCCAGCGCGGTGAGGACGTCTTCTTCCTCACGGGGACCGACGAGCACGGCGAGCCCGTCGCCCTTGCGGCCGAGGCCGCCGGCGTCACCCCGCGTGAGTTGGCCGACAAGAACGCCGAGCGCTTCAAGGCGCTCGCGCCGCTGCTCAACGCCACCAACGACTTCTTCATCCGAACCTCCGATCCTGAGCACGTCAAGGCGGTGCAGGACGTCCTGACCAAGGTGAAGGACAACGGCTACGTCGAGCTTGGCACCTATCAGGGCTGGTACTGCCCGCGCTGTGCCGACTTCAAGTCCGAGCAGGAGATCGTCGACGGCAACCGCTGTCCGATCCACCTGATCGAGCTCACCTGGGAGGAGGAGGAGAACTACTTCTTCAAGTTGTCGCTGTTGCAGGAGCGCCTCGAGCAGCTCTACGCCGACAACCCGGGCTTCATCACCCCGTCCTCGCGCTACAACGAGGCGTTGTCCTTCATCAAGGGCGGGTTGAATGACGTCTCGCTCACGCGCGGCAAGCTGACGTGGGGCGTGCCGGTCCCGTGGGACGAGAGCCACGTGTTCTACGTGTGGTTCGACGCCTTGTTGAACTACTACACCGCGCTGACCTACGCCCGTCCCGGCGAGGACCTGCGCGAGGAGTTCTGGCCGGCGAGCTACCACCTGATCGCCAAGGACATCCTCAAGTTCCACTGCGTCTTCTGGCCGGCGCTGCTGATGGCCGCCGACCTGCCGCTGCCCGAGCACGTCTTCGTCCACGGCTACCTCCTGATGGAGGGCCACAAGATGTCCAAGTCGCTGGGCAATGTCCTGGATCCGTTCGCGGTCATCGAGACCTACGGTGCCGACGCGTTGCGCTTCTACCTGCTGCGCGACGTCAGCTTCGGACAGGACGGGGCGGTCTCAACCGCCGACTTCGAGAAGCGCTACGAGTCCGAGTTGGCCAACGACTTCGGCAACCTCGCCAGCCGCACGATCAAGATGGTCCTGCGCTACCGCGACGGCGCCGTGCCGCAGGTCGACCTCGATCCGACGGTCGTCGCGGAGTTCGAGGGGCTCAATGAGCGCGTCTGCGAGCTGGTCGGTCGTGCCGAGCTGACGCCTGCCCTGGAGGAGATCTGGGTGCGCGTCCGCCGGCTGAATGCCTACGTTGGCGACCAGGAGCCGTGGAAGATGGCCAAGGAGGAGGGGCGTGCCGCCGAGCTTGATCAGACGCTCGCGACGCTCGTCGAGGGCCTGCGTGTGCTGACGGTCCTGCTGCACGCCTGGATTCCGGACCGCGCGGGCATCCTGCTGCAGGCGCTCGGGGCACCCGAGATCGCGGGCGATACGGCCCCGGCCCTCGCAATCGACGGCGCCCGCCTCGGCGCCGCGGTGCCCACGCAGGTCGCCGACCTCGACCCGCTCTTCCCCAAGCAGCAGCAGCCCCCGAAGGCCGCTTGATCGACGCTCACACCCATCTGGATTCCTGCGGGGCGGGCGGGGGACCGAGTCCTGCGGAGCTGGTCTCCGCGGCGACGCGCGCCGGCGTCAACCGGATCCTCACCATCGGGCAGGACGGCGCGACCGGTCGCGCCGCGTTGGCTGCCGCCGATGCGTTCCCGCAGGTCTTTGCTGCGATCGGCCACCACCCCAACAAGGCGACGGGCTTCGACGACGGCCATCTCGCAGAGCTGCAGGCGCTCGCTTCCCACGAGCGCTGCCGGGCCATCGGCGAGACCGGCCTGGACTTCTTTCGCGACTACGCGCCGCGCGCCGATCAGGAGCGCGCCTTCCATGCGCAGATCCAGCTCGCGCGCGACACCGACAAGCCGCTGGTCATCCACACCCGCGCGGCCGAGGACGACACGATCGCCACCCTGCGCTCGCGCGCTGACGGACTCAGCGTGATCCTGCACTGCTTCTCGATGCCCGAGCGGCTCGACGAGTGTCTGGCCGAGGGTTGGTGGATCTCGTTTGCCGGCAACGTCACCTACCCCAAGAACGAGGACTTGGCCGCCGCGGCGGCGCGCGTGCCCGACGACAAGCTGCTCGTCGAGACCGACGCGCCGTATCTCACCCCGCAGCCGATGCGCAAGGAGCGCAACCAGCCGGCCTACGTCACCGAGACGGCGCACTTCGTCGCGCAGCAGCGCGGGCAGACCTACACGGAGCTCGAGGCGATCGTCGAGCGCAACGCGGCGACGCTCTTTCGATGGTGAGCGATCCACCGTCATCCGACCTCCCGGCGCAGCCGAGCCTGCGCCGCATGCGCGCCTTCGACGTGCGGCCCAAGCGCGATCTCGGCCAGAACTTCCTGATCGACTCCAACATCCTGGGGGTCATCGAGCGGGCGGCGGAGCTGGCGCCCGATGACGTCGCGCTCGAGATCGGCGGTGGGCTCGGCGTGCTGTCCGAGCATCTCGCGCAGCGCACCGCGCACACCCACGTCATCGAGCTCGACCGCTCGCTGGAGCCCGCGCTGCGCGACGCGCTCGCGCCCCATCCCAACACGACGCTGCACCTCGGCGACGCGCTGCACCTCGACCTCGCCGCGTTGCACCCCGCGCCGACCAAGGTGGTGGCCAACCTGCCCTACGGGATCGCGGCGACGGCGATCTTGCGGACGGTCTTCGAGCTGCCGTCGGTCACTCGCTGGGTCGCGATGGTGCAAAAGGAGGTGGGGGAGCGCTTCGCCGCGCAGGCCGGGACGTCGGCCTACGGCGTGCCGAGCGTGCTGGCCCAGCTCGCGTGCGATGTCCGCGTCCACCGCTCCGTCGCGCGCACCGTCTTTCACCCGGTGCCCAACGTCGACTCGGTGCTCGTCGTGTTGGAACGCACCGGCGACGCACCGTCGCCCAAGCTGCGGTCGCTGGTTCACGGCGCGTTTGCCCATCGGCGAAAAACCCTGGCCAAGTCCTTGCAGTTGCACACCGGCGACAAGGCGCTTGGCGAACGCGCCCGGGCGGCGTTGGCCGAGCTCGGACTGCCCGAGGATGCCCGCGCGGAGCGGCTGACCCCCGAGCAGTTCCGCGGGCTCGGAGCGCGGATCGCGCCATGAGGCTCGAGACCCGCGCGCCGGGCAAGATCAACGTCTGCCTCTTCCTCGGTCCGACCCGCGCCGACGGCCGCCACGAGTTGGTGTCGATCATGCAGTCGGTCACGCTCGCCGATCGTCTGCGGCTGGAGGACGGCGACGGCGCCGACGCTGTCGATTGCCCCGGTGTTGACGGCGTCAACCTCGTCGCGACCGCCATCGCCGCGTTCCGCGAGACGACCGGCTGGCGCGGTGACCCGGTGCGCATCAGCATCGACAAGCGGATCCCCGTCGCGGCCGGCATGGCCGGCGGCTCGGCCGACGCGGGCGCCGCGCTGCGGTTGCTCGCCCGCGCGTCGGGCATCGAGGATCGGGATGCGCTGCACGCGATCGCCGCCGACCTCGGCGCTGACGTGCCCGCGCAGGTCAAGCCTGGCCGGGTGCTGGCGACCGGTGCCGGTGAGCAGATCGAGCGTGTGCCGGGCGTTGCGCGCTACGGCGTCCTCGTCGTGCCCGCCGACGGGCCGCTGCTGACCGCCGACGTCTTCCGCGAGGCCGACCGCCTCGGCCTGCCGCGCTCGGCCAAGAAGCTCGCCGCGGCGCTGGACGCCGTTCGCGACGGCCTTCCCGATCTGCCCGACGAGCTGTGCGTCAACGAGCTCGAGCCCGCAGCGCTCTCGCTACGCCCCGAGCTCGGCGAGACGCTCGCGCGCGTCCGCGCGGCGGGTGCCGACGTCGCGATGGTCAGCGGCAGCGGCCCCACCGTGCTCGGGCTCTTCCACAACGTCAAGGCGGCGAAGGCCGCCCGCGAGCACTTCCCGGGCTCGAAGGTCGCCAAGCCGATCGGCCCGCACGGCGGCGAGGTTCTAGCCGCATGACGATCCAATCCCGTAGACGCCAGCGCGTCATGCGGTCAGCTGCATGAAGCCGGGCCCGCTCGTCGCCGCGGTCCTTCTGGCCGCGTTCCTCATCGTTCGCCGACGCAAGCTCGAGCCGACGCTTCTGATCGGCGGCGCGATCGCCGTCGTCGGGCTGCTCGTCTACGGCTCCGGGGTCGTCGCCCTGCCGAACTTCAAGAAGATCGTCGAGGACGCCGGCAACACCCTCGGCAACTGGACCTACCTCGTCGTCGGCGTCATGGCGTTCTTCGAGACCGGCGCCTTCGTCGGGCTGATCGCACCGGGCGAGACGTTCTTGATCTTCGGCGGCGTCGTGGCCGGCCAGGGAACGATCTCGCTCGTCGCGCTGATCGCGATCGTCTGGACCTGCGCGGTCCTCGGCGACCTCGCGTCGTTCTTCGCGGGTCGCAGGCTCGGGCGCGCGTTCCTGATCAAGCACGGGCCGAAGGTGCAGATCACCGAGGAGCGCATCCACCAGGTCGAAGGCTTCTTCGACCGCCATGGCGGCAAGGCGATCTTCCTGGGTCGCTTCGTCGGGCTGGTCCGCGCCGTCAACCCGTTCTTGGCGGGATCTTCCGGGATGCCGCTCAAGCGCTTCCTGCCCTACGACATCGTCGGCGCCGGCGCCTGGGCGACGATGCTGCTGGTCCTCGGCTACGTCTTCTGGCAGAGCTTCGATCGCGTCCTGCACTACGCCGAGCAAGGGACGCTCGCGCTCGGGACGACGATCGTCGTCATCGCCGTCGGCGTCTGGCTCTACCGCCACTTCCGCCACAAGGAGCACCGCGACGCCGCGATGGCGTGGCTCGACACGCAGCTCGACCGCCCGGCGCTGCGCCCGCTGGCGCGAGTGCTGCGCCCGCTCGGACGCTGGGCTCGCGGCCCGTTGACGTTCTTCTGGAACCGGATCACGCCCGGTGAGCTCGGCCTCGAGCTGACGACGCTGCTGGCCATCGCCGCCGTCGGGTCCTTCGCCTTCGCGGCCAACGCGATCACGCTGCGCGACAAGGCGCTCGTCACCGGCGACCGCACCGCGTTCACCTGGGCCGACAAGATCCGCAGCGGCACGCTCGACGACCTCGCCCGCGCCGTGACGCACCTCGGCAGCTTCCCGGTCGTGGCCGCGGCCACCGCGCTGACCGTCGTCGTCCTGGTGATGCGCCGGCGGACCACCGAAGCGGTGGCGCTGGTCGCCGGCCTCGCGCTCACCTGGATCGGCGTCCACATCGCCAAGGCCGCCGTCGACCGGCCGCGCCCCACTGGTTCGCTGGTCGACACCGCCGGCCAGAGCTACCCGTCGGCGCATGCGGCCTACGCGCTCGCGTGGGTCGGGATCGCGCTCGTCCTCACCCGCACGTTGCCCGGCTTGGCCCGCACGACGGCGGCGATCGTCGCCGGGATCGTGCTCGCCGTCGTGATCGGCCTGACGCGCGTCTACCTGCGCGCCCACTACCTCTCCGACGTCGTTGGCGGGGCCGGCCTGGCGGCGGCGATCTTCGCCGTGGCGGGCATGGTGGGGCTGGTCGTCGTCCACCTTCGGCACAATGGGCGCCGCGCGTGAGCAACACCGAGGTCACCTATCTCGTCGGGGCGTGCTGCACCGTCTTCGCCCTCGCCGCCTACGTGGCGTTCATCCTGGTCCCTGCCTGGACGGCGTACTCGCGCGTCTGGCAGCGCATGGCCGCCGCTGTCCTCAGCCTCTACGTCCTGGCCGCGTTCGTGGCGCTCGGCGTCGCGGGTGGCGCGGCGATCGTCTGGTTCTGGGATCGCATCGGGGTTTAGGCCCCACCGGCCCGACCCTGGCCACTTCGGTGGCTCTTCACGTGCAGGGATGCTGCAAATTGGTTCGGGGCCGTAAACTCTGAGCCATGTCCAGCCCGGCTCCGAGGACGCCGGCCGGAATCGACCTCGAGGCCCTGGATGCCGTCACCGACGCTGTCGAGTCCGGTGCGGGCCTCCCCGAGGTGATCCGCGCGTCCGCTCGCGCGCTCGACGACGCGAGCCTGGCGCTGACCGACCGGTCCGGCGCGGTCCTCGCCGTGGCGGCGCGGTCGCCGGCTGATGAGCGCGGGCTGCTGGGTGACGGCGCCGGGGTCGAGATCCACGACCTCCGCGTCGCCGACGAGCAAGTCGGTCAGCTCCGCGTGCGGTCGCGCTCCGATGGCGACGCGCCATCCCCGATGGTCCTGCGGCTGATCCTGACGCTCGTCGCCTCGGAGGTGCAGCGCCTGCGCGCCCCCGCCCGGGCGTCGGAGCTGGCTGTCGCCGAGTTCCTGCACGACCTGCTGGGGCGTCGTGTCGTCGCGTCTGAGGAGATCGTCGCGCGCGCCGCGGAGCTCGGCGTCGACCTCAGCGCCGGCGCGGCCATCGTCGTCGTGCGCGCCCAGCTCCACGTGCCCACTGAGGAGGGCTGGCGCGAGCGCGTCGTCACCGTCGCCGAGCGCGGGGCGCGCGCCGCGGTGCCCACGGCCGTCGCGGCCTCCTCCGGGCGGGCGGGGGGCGAGGTCATCGGCTCTGAAGTGGTGGTCCTCGTGCCCAGCGACGATGCCGCTGCCGCCGAGCGCGTCGGCGAGAGCGTGCTGCGCGAGCTCGGCGCCTCGCTGCCGGGCCACAGCTTCGCGCTGGGACGCAGCCGCTTCGCCGCCGATCCGGCCGACCTTCCGCGCGCTGGCAACGAGGCGCTGCTGGCCGCCAACGTCGCCGAGGGCGACACCACCGGTGAGGACGGCCCGCGCGTCATGGCCTTCGACGACACCGGCGCCTACCGGCTGCTGCTGTCGGCGATGAGCGAGGACCCGGCCGAGCTGCAGCGCTTCTACGCCGAGACGATCGAGCCGCTCGTCGCCTACGACGAGCAGTACGAGACCGATCTCGTCATCACCGTCGAGGCGTTCCTCGACGCCGACGGCAACGTCGCGGGCACCGCCCAGCGGCTCTTCACGCACCGCCACACGATCCGCTATCGGCTCGAGCGCGTGCGCGAGCTGTCAGGCCTCGACGTCGGCTCGACCGACGGCCGCGAGAAGCTCAGCCTCGGGCTGAAGGCGATGCGGGTCCTCGGGATCGCCGCGCGCGGCGGCCCGGCCAGCGAGCAGGGCGCCGGCGGAGGCCGCGTGCCGCGTCGTACCTAGAGGATTGGGGAGGTTTGCGCCGGTGCGCTCTAGCGTCTACGCGCCAAGTCTGAGAGGCTGTTGGGGCCAGACAGGCCAGAACGGCTGAAGTCCCCGGAATTCCGACCGGACATGGGGTGCAGACCCCACTTGAGGACTTGGTGTCGGCGGCCGAAACCTAGATTGTGAGAGGGAGCATGTCCCTCCCTCGCTCCCTCTGATGAAGCATCGCACCCACGATCACCTCTTTGCCGCTGCTGGTCTTACGGCCGCGTTGTCGCTGATCGGCACCGGCGCGACCGTGCTCAAGGGTTCGGTCTTTCACTTCGACCACTGGCCGCTGGTGGCCGGTGACTCGGCGCGGCGCCTCGATCTCCCCACGGCGCCGATCGCCGCGCAGACGCCTGCGGCGCAGAGCGTGCGCCAGGCGCTGCTGGCCGGTGCAACGCGCGTTGGCGGCACCGCGGCGCTGCTGCCAGGCCTCGGTGGCCCGTCGGGCATCGCCGCGATCGGCATCACGATTCCCGCCGGAGCGGTATCCGGCGGCACGGGGACCGACGGTGCGCTCGCCGGCACGGGCTCGGGCAACCCCGCCGGCACGGTCGCCGGCGCGACCCGCGACGGCTTTGGCTTCTCCCTCGGCTCGGCGCCGAGCGGCTCGGTCGACGGCACGCGCGACCCCGCAACGTCGACGGGCGCCACCGGCAGCATCCGCTCCGGGTCCGGCGTCGACACCGACGGCGACGGCATTCCGGACGCGTGGGAGAGCGACCACGGCGCGCCCGTCGCGCCTGCCGATCCCACCACGACCGGCGGCAACACCTCCGCCCGCGACACCACCGCGCCGTCGGCGTTCACGGCTGATCCGCCGGTGGCACCGACGCTGGACCCTGTGCCGGTCACCCCGGCCCCCGTGCCGGAGCCGATCCCGCCCGTCGATACGACGCCGGTGCCGACCGACCCGACGCCGGTCCCGCCCGTCGACCCTGCGCCCGCCGATCCGGCGCCGTCCTCAGATCCCGCCCCGGCCGATCCTGCTCCGCCCGTTGACCCTGCGCCCGCCGATCCGGCGCCCGCTGATCCTGCCCCGGCCGATCCTGCGCCTGCCGATCCTGCTCCGCCCGTCGACTCGGCGCCCGCCGACCCGGCACCGGCCGATCCTGCGCCTGCCGATCCGGCACCGCCGGCCGATCCAGCGCCCGCCGATCCTGCACCACCCGCCGATCCTCCGCCAGCTGACCCGGCTCCGGCCGATCCCGCGCCGGCCGATCCGGCCCCGCCGGCCGATCCTGCGCCGGCCGCCAACTCGGCGCCGGCGGACCCGGCGCCTGCCGCCGATCCTGCGCCGGCCGCAGCGCAGAGCACGCCGGCGGCGGCCAACGCCGCGATCCCGTCCAGCGCGCAGTAGCTCGTCTGTAACCCCGCAGGAGCTCGTCTGTAACCCCCGCAGGAATTCCTCTGTAACCGCGCAAGAGCGTCGCCGTAGGATCCCGGTCCATGCGGATCGGGATCATCACCGGCTCGGGCACCTACGCGCTGCCGGATTTCGCTGACGCGCACGCCGTCGAGGTCGCGACCGAGTTCGGCCCAGCGACGATCACCGAGGGGCGCTTTGCCGGCGTCGACGTCCTGCACGTCTCGCGCCATCTCGCCGGCCATCGTCGGCTGTCGCACCAGGTCACCCACCAGGCCAACATCGCCGCGCTGCGCGATCGCGGCGTCGACGCGATCCTCGCCGTCACGGTCTGTGGCGCGGTCGACCCGACGGTCCCGCTCGGTTCGCTGATCGTCTTCGACGATCTGCATTTCCTCGTGAACCGGCTGGCCGACGGCTCGATCTGCACGCTGCACACCGAGCCCGGCCGCGCCGGTCGTGGCCACTGGATCTTCGAGCAGCCCTTCCACGCCGGCCTGCGCGCCGCGCTGCTGGTGGGGGCGGCCGAAGCCGGCCTGGAGGCCCGCGACGGCGGCTGCTACGGCCACGTCGACGGCCCGCGCTTCAACACCAAGGCCGAGATCCGGACGCTCGCCGCCGCCGGCGTGACGGCGGTCAGCCAGACCGCAGGCCCGGAGACGGTGCTGGCCGGCGAGGCCGAGATCCCGTTCGCGCTGCTCGGCTACGCGACCGATTACGCCAACGGTGTGGTCGACGAGCTGGCGCCGGTGGAGGATCTGGTGGCTCTCGTCGAGGCCAGCCCGCAGGCGTTCGCGGCGACGCTCGCCGCCGCGCTGCCGCACGTCGCGCACACAGACCTGACGCCGGTGGGGTCGCATTTCCGCTTCGACTGAGCCGGTGCCGCTGGCGATCGTCCTCGACACGCTCGCCGCGCCGACCGAGCCGGCACTGCGCGCGTGGCTGGGGCCCGACGCCGACGACGCGCTGCGGGCCGCGCTGCGCGAGCACGCCCTCGACTGGGCGCGTGCCGCGGGCGACGGCGCCGAGCCGCTCCAGCTGGCGACCGCCGACGAGGTGCCCGACGCGGTCGCAGGCCACGACGGCCCGCTCTTGCTCGTGGCGCCTGACGTCCCCGCGCTCTCGGCCGTCCACCTCGCCGCCGTCCGCGACGATCTCGCCGATGGCGTCCTGCTCAGCAGCGCGGCGACCGGCGACGGCACGCCGTTCCTGATCGCGCTCTCGCACCCGACCCCGGAGCTGCTCGCGCTCGTCGGCGCGCCCTTCAACGACATCCTCGCCACCGCGGCGCGGCTCGACGGCACGCTCGGCATGCTGCGCGCCGAACGGCGCCTGTCCTCGGTCGGCGACGCCCGCGCCCTCGAGGTCGACCCGATCACCCCACCAGACCTCCGCGCGCTGCTCACACCGGCGAGCTGAGCGTCGGCCCAGACGCATCACCGTGGCACGAGACGAACATACGTTCGTCCTCGGACGGAAGGTTGGGGGACGAGGATTTGAACCCCGGACTCTGGGACCAAAACCCAGCGTGTTAGCCGCCTACACCATCCCCCAACGGGATGTTCGAAACCTATTCTGCCGTACGCACGGCCGGAACTCGCTTTCTCCCTCTAGCCTTCCGCCCCGTGACCTCCTTCAGCGCCGTCGTGATGGCCGCCGGACAGGGGACGCGGATGCGTTCCGCGACACCCAAGGTCCTGCATGAGATCTGCGGAAGGCCGATGGTCGCGTGGCCGGTGCTCGCCGCGCAGGAGGCCGGGGCGGAGCGGATCGTGGTCGTGTCCTCGCCGAGCGTGGATCTCACCACGGCGCTCCCGGACGGCACGCGGACCGCGACCCAGCCGATCTCCGATGGCACCGGCGGCGCCGTCCTCGCCGCGCTGCCCGAGGTCGCCCCCGGGTTGCCGGTCGTCGTCCTCTCGGGCGACGTGCCGCTGGTGTCCTCCCAAGCGATCCAGGAGCTCGTTGACGCGCACGTCGCCTCCGGCGCTGCGGCGACGATGGCGACCACCGTCCTCGACGACGCCAGCGGCTACGGCCGCGTCGTGCGCGACCAGACCACCGGCCACGTCGTGCGCGTCGTCGAGACCAAGGCCCCCGGCGACGCGACGCCGGAGGAGCTCGAGATCCGGGAGATCAACACCGGGATCTTCTGCTTCGACCACGTCGCGCTGGCTGACGCGCTGCCGCGTGTCGGCACCGACAACGCCCAAGGTGAGAAATACCTGCCGGACGCCCTGACGGTTCTCAGAGACCAGGGCGACGTCGTCGCCGCCTACGTCGTCGATGACCACGCGCTCGTGCTCGGCATCAACGACCGCGTCGCGCTCGCCGACATCACCGCGCTCGCCCAGCGCCGGATCCTCGAGGACCACATGCGCGCCGGGGTGACGATCATCGACCCCGCCTCGACCCGCATCGACGCCGGGATCACGATCGGCCAGGACACGACGATCGAGCCCGGCACGACCATCAAGGGCGCGACCACGATCGGTGAGCGCTGCTCCATCAAGTGCTCGTATCTCGACGGCGCGACGATCGAGGATGGCGTCTCCGTCGGCCCCTTCGCCTACCTGCGCCCGGGCACCCGCCTGCGCACCAACGCCAAGGCCGGCACCTTCGTCGAGATCAAGAACTCCGACATCGGCGAGGGCTCCAAGGTCCCGCACCTGAGCTACATCGGCGACGCCGACATCGGCCCCGACAGCAACCTCGGCGCTGCCACGATCACCGCCAACTACGACAGCAAGTCCAAGACCAAGTCCAAGACGACGATCGGCGCCGGCGTCAAGACCGGCGTGGACACGACGCTGGTCGCGCCGGTGTCGCTCGGCGACGGCGCTTACACTGCCGCGGGGTCGGTCGTCACGCAGGACGTGCCGGCCCGTGCGCTCGCCGTCGCGCGTGCGCGGCAGCACAACATCGAGGGCTACGCGGACCGCGAGTAAGAGAAGGACCGGGACACCAGGTGAGCACCAGCATCCAGTTGCCGCTCAACGCGTCGGGCCAGACGATTACGATGGTCGATGACGTGAGCACCCCGCGGACGATGCCCGTGGCCACGAGCCTCCCGATCGACTACGACAAGCGGCTGATGCTGTTCTCGGGGCGCGCGAACCCCGAGCTCGCGGCCAAGATCGGGTCGAAGCTCGGCGTGGACCTCGGGCCGATCACCCTCAAGACCTTCAAGAGCGGCGAGGTCTACTGCCGCTATGAGGAGTCGATCCGCGGCGCGGACGTCTTCCTCATCCAGCCGATGTGCGGCAACCCGGAGACGGGCATCTCCACCAACGACGCGCTGATGGAGCTGCTGGTCATGATCGATGCCGCGATCGGCGCCTCGGCGCATCGCGTCATCGCCGTCACGCCGTGGTATGGCTACAGCCGCCAGGACAAGAAGAGCGCCCCGCGTGAGCCGATCAGCGCCCGGCTCGTCGCCCGCATGATCGAGGCGGCCGGCGCCGACCGCGTCCTGACGATGGATCTCCACGCCGGCCAGGTCCAGGGCTTCTTCAACATCCCGGTCGACCACATGACCGCGCTGATGATGCTCACCCAGCACTTCGACGACCTGCACCTCAACGATCTCGTCGTCGTCGCGCCGGACGCCGGCCGCGTGAAGTTGAACAAGAAGTTCGCCTCGAAGATCGGCGCCGAGCTGGCGATCCTCGACAAGGAGCGCCCGGCCCAGCAGGTCGCCGAGATCGGCTACGTGATCGGCGACGTCAAGGGCAAGACCGCGGTGATCGTCGACGACATGATCGACACCGCCGGAACGCTGAAGGCGGCCGCGCACACGGTCCTCGACGAGGGCGCCTCCCGCGTCTTCGCCGCCGCGACGCACCCGGTCTTCAGCGGCAACGCCTATGAGAACCTCGAGGCTGCTGGCTTCGAGAAGATCGTCGTCACCGACACGATCCCGCTGCGGCCCGGCGCGCCGGAGAACATCCAGGTGCTGTCCTGCGCCGACCTGCTGACGGACTCGATCCGCCGGATCTTCACCGACGACTCGGTGTCTGAGGTCTTCGGCGGAGAGAACCAGCTCTTCTAATGCGCGACCGCCGTCGGCTCTCCGCTGCGGGCGGAGAGAACCAGCTCTTCTGAGGATCTGCTGACCTCCACCGCCGCCGCGCTGTTGCAGGACCGGCTCGGGCTCTCCGACGACGAGCTGCTGGCGGTCCTCGATGTCGATCCGCTGAGCGTCCTGGGCGGCGAGCTCGACCACAAACCGCAGCTGCCGATCCTGTTGACACTCACCGAAGAGGCCGCGGAGCGGGCCGGCCCGGAGGTCCTCAAGCGCTGGGTCCGCGCCACCGGCCGCCACGGCCGCCCGATCGACCTGTTGCTCGCCCAGGACTTCGGCGCGTTCGAGGACGCGCTCGAGGATCTGCGCGAGCGAGGGTTCGTCGTGCGCGCCTCGCGCTAGCGCACCGCTTCGGCCGCCTGCGACTTCTCCTGGCGCTTCTCGCCGGGCCACACGCCGAAGAGGTGGTCCCAGCCCTTGGCGCCGGCGCGGTCCACCGCCGCACGCGTCACCTTGAAGGTCACGCCCTGCACCGCGGCGGCGGCCATCACCTTGGGCCAGTCGGCCTCCCGCGTGGTCGGCTTCGGCGGCTCCTCGTCGTCGAAGATCCCCCACACGACGTCGAACAGCTTCTTTGACAGCAGGCCCGCGAGGACGCCCAGCGCGATCCCGAACGGCTTGTACAAGAGCTTCATGGCTCGAACGTACCCGAGGGCGGCCATGCCCGACCGTCAGTGCAGGTTCCGACCACTTGTCCGATGAAATGGGGTACACATCGTTGCAAGATCAAGGAGGCACGATGGACAGCCACCACGACGAGCAGCACGACGGTCCGCCCGGCGAGGGCCTCGCCGATGAGCTGCTGCGCCGCGCGCTCCTCGATCCCGAGGCGGCAGCTGCCGTCGCCTTGAAGATCCGCGGCCTCGCACTGTCTGACGAGCTCACGGTCATCTTCCACGGCCGCCGCGACCTCGGCACGATCCAGACCTACGTCGCCAACGGCGGTCATGGCGAGGGGGAGAAGCTGGGCGCGCGCGATCTCCTGCGCGTCCCGGTCGACCTCGACCTCGGCGAGGCCTACAGCCGCGAGGAGGCCCAAGAGGCCTACGCGGCGCAGGCCCGCACGCTGCGCGACGCGCTCCAGGCCGCCGACACCGTCTTGGCGATCTGGGAGGGCCCGCTGCGCGACGTCGCCGAGTCGGGCGTGACGCTGGTGCGCTCGGTCGATCTCGACGTGCCCCTGCCCGCCCACCGGCTGATGCCGATCGCCCTCGTCGCGCCCGAGCGCCAGCTCACGGTCGTGCCGGTCTGCGGCGCGCGGACGCTCAGCGAGGGCCGTCCGCCCATGGGCATCGCCTGCGCCCAGCAGGACGTCGCCCACGTCTACCCGCTGCCCGACGATCCGGAGGCCGCGCTGGAGGACTTCGTCGCCCGCGCCGCCGATCACGCCCGCAACATGGCCGGCCGGCTCGAGGCTCAGGAGCGCAGCGTCCAGCGCTTCCTGGAGATCAACGGGCCCGACGAGCTCCCTGCGACCGGCTGACCGCAAGCCGATTAGGGTGCGGGCGCAGTGCTCGCCCGCCGTCCCAGCCGTCGTCTGCTCGCCATCGCCATTGCGGCCACGCTCGTCGTCTTGGTCGTCGGCTTCCTGTCGGCGCGCTTTCTGACGACCGAGAACCGCGAGCGCGACGCGATCTTCACGCTGCTGCAGCGCGAGGCGGCCGGCGATGAGCGCGGCGTCCTTGCCCACCTGCACGGCTGTGACGCGGCCTGCATCGCAAAGGTTCACGCGTTCCTGCCGAGGGTGACCGGCGTGGGCGCCGTGAAGATCGCGCGTCTGGACTCCGGCACGTCCTACACGCTGGGGACGAGCACCGGCACGTCGCGCGTGGTCTGGGTGCACGGCGTCGACAGCCGGCCGATCGTGCAATGCGTGAGCGTCAGACGGCAAGGGGGTCCGCTGACCGGACGCTCCGTTAGCCTGCTGGCACTCAGCGCGCCGCTGGCCAACAACGAGGATTCCTGCTGACGCAGGGGTTCTGGTTGCAGGACCGCATCGCGCACCTGCCCCTGGTGTTCCCCCTCCCCGAGATGCTCCGACGCTGCCTTCTGCTGTCCCTCCTCGCCGCGCTTGCGCTGCCGACGGTCGCCTACGCCCAGAGCCCGAGCGCGAACGCCGCCCAGGCCGACGGCCTGCTGAACAAGACCCTCTACAAGGGCGGCGCCTCCGGGCGCTTCCTGATGGCCGGTCAGTGGTATTACCGCGCCGACACGGCCGGCAACGGCGCCGTGTCCGTGTTTGCCGGCGACCCATCGAACGTGGGCTGGACGCCGGTCAGCGTCCCCAACGCCTGGAACGCCAAGGACTACTCCGACGCGTCGTTTGCGGGCGGCGTGGGCTGGTATCGCAAGAGCTTCCACCTCCCGAGCGCCGCCAAGCGGCTCTCCTGGATCGTGCGCTTCGAGTCGGTCAACTACCGCTCGCGGGTCTATCTCAACGGCAGGCTGATCGGCAAGAACACCGGCGCCTACCTGCCGTTCGAGATCCGCCTGCCCGCCGGGCTGCTCAAGCGCGGCGGCACGAACCTGCTGGCGATCCGCGTCGACGACCGCCGCTTCCCGACCGACTTCCCACCCTCGGGCCTGTCGACGACCGGCGTGCCGACCGGCGGCTGGTGGAACTACGGCGGCCTGCTGCGCGAGGTCTACCTGCGCAAGATCGATCGCGCGGACTTCAACACGGTGGCGGTCCTGCCGGACCTGCCGTGTGGCAGCTGCGACGCCCACGTCACCTACAAGGCGACGCTGCGCAACTACGGCGACAAGGCGCAGCGGATGCGGGTCACCGCGCGCCTGGGCGCGCGCAAGGTCGTGCTCGGCACGGCATCGGTGGGCGCGAAGAAGTTCGCGACGTTCACCAAGCGCATCGCCGTCAAGAACCCCAAGACGTGGTCGCCGACCAGCCCGTATCTCTACAACACGTCCTTGACCGTCAGCGACGGCAAGAAGACATTGCAGACCTACCACGTGGAGACGGGCATCCGGTCGATCAAGGTCGTCAACGGCCATCTGATGCTCAACGGCAAGCCGCTGAACTTCCGAGGCTTCGGCACCCACGAGGACTCGCTCGACAAGGGCTTTGCGATCGACGACGCTCAGCGCGAGCAGCAGATCCAGTGGGCGCGGGAGGAGGGCGCGACGCTCTTCCGCAGCCACTACCCGCTGCATCCCTACTACTACGAGCGCCTCGACGAGCTCGGCATGCTGGCGTGGACCGAGGTCCCCATCTACTCGGTCAAGACCAAGTACCTCAAGCAGCTCAAGGTCCGCAAGCTGGCGGCGCGTGAGCTGGAGAGCGCGGTGCGGACCAACATCAACCACCCGTCGATCATCGTGTGGTCGGCCGGCAACGAGCTGAGCGCGCGGCCCGGCCCGGTGCAGGGCTACTACATCCAGCGCGCGGTCAAGCTCGCCAAGTCGCTGGACCCGACGCGCCCCGTGGGCCTTGCGGTCGCGGGCTACCCGTCTGCGGGCTGCCAGCCCGAGTACGCACCGCTGGACGTCCTCGGCATCAACGAGTACTTCGGGTGGTACTCCGGGCCCAACGGCCAGATCGCTGATCAGACGACGCTCAGCGACTACCTCGACAGCGTCCGTCAGTGCTACCCCGGCAAAGCGATCGTGATCACCGAAACGGGCGCGGAAGCCAATCGCGACGGGCCGGTCGAGGAGCGCGGGACCTACCAGTTCCAGCAGGCGTTCGCCAACTACCACTTTGGCGTCTACGCCACCAAGCCGTGGCTATCGGGCGCGATCTGGTGGACCCTGGAGGAGTTCGCGGTCAAGCCCGGTTGGGAAGGCGGCAACCCCTGGCCGGCGCCGCCGATCCACCAGAAGGCGCCGATCACGATGGCAGGGGTCAAGAAGCCCGCCTTCTACGACCTCCAGCGGATCTACAAGGCCACCAAGCAGTGGGGTCCTTAGGGACACTTATGTTTTCGGTAGACGTTTCGAGGTAGATTCGGGGGCATGTCCCCGAAGCACTTCCTGACGTTGAGCATCGTCGCCGCCGGTTTGGCCGCCCTTGGGGTCGCCGGTTGCGGCGGCGACAAGCAGGCCGACACGACGACGCCGGCCGCTGCACAGGCGCCCGCCACCACGGCGCCGGCGGCGACCACGCCCACCGCGACGACGCCGGCCGCGACCACCGCGACGCCCGCGCCGGCCAACGCTTCGGATCCGGTGGCGCTGGCCGCCGCGACCACCGACCGCCAGGCCGGCGCGCTCGCCTTCGCCATGAAGGGGACGGTCACGACGAAGGGCCAGGCGGTGCCGCTCTCGGTCCGCGGCACGATCGACCGCAACAACCAGCGCGGCGCGTTCACGACCAAGACGTCGTTCGGCTCGAAGTCCTTCACCGTCAAGGAGATCACCGACAAGCAGCAGCTCTATCTCCGCAGCCCGCTCTTCGCCGGCAAGCTGCCCGGGGGCAAGTCCTGGATGAAGGTCGACCTCGCCGAGGCTGCGCGCACCCCGGGGCTCGACCTCGACGCGCTGGGTGCCAGCGGGCCGTCGCAGGATCCGGCGCAGGGCCTGGACTACCTCCAGGGCGCGGGCGCGGCGAAGCGCCTCGGGGCCGCGAAGGTCCACGGCGTGGCGACCACGCACTACCGCGTGCAGGTCGATCTCAAGCGCGCTGCCCAGCGCAGCGCGAAGGGGACGGCGAAGCGCTCGATCGACCGTCTGATCGCGACGCTGGGCGGTCCCACGACGCTGCCGGTCGACGTCTGGGTCGACGGCGATCACCTCGTCCGGCGCCAGCGCGTCGCCTACACGGCGACCGTCACCGGCCAGGTCTCCGCGTTCGACGTCACGACCGACTACACCGCCTTCGGTGCGAAGCTCGACGTCAAGCCGCCCGCCGACGGCGAGACGTTCGATGGGCTCGCGGCGCTCAAGGCGGCCGCCAAGGCGCGGCAGGAGGCCCAGCAGTCTCAGCAGGCCCAGCAGGGCTGAGCGAGCTGGGCGCGGGTTCGAACCGTTCGGGGCCGGAGGAGCCGCGGTTTTTGCGGCGCCTCCGCTACCATCGACCGCCGCCCATGGCCGACCAGACCACCAAGCTCGACGTTCACGCCCGCGAGGCAGCCCACTCCCGCGAGACCCGCCGCCTGCGCCGTTCCGGCCAGGTCCCCGGGGTCCTCTACGGAGGCTCCGAGGAGCCGGTCTCCTTCGCCGTCGCTGAACGCACCCTCCGCCACGCGCTTGCCGCGAAGGGCGCGGTGCTCGAGCTGAGCGTCGATGGCTCTTCGTCGACGCCCGCCGTGCTCAAGGACGCTCAGCGTCACCCCGTACGCGGTGATCTCATGCACGTCGACCTGCTGCGCGTCGACCTCAACGTCGCGATTCAGGCGACGGTCGCCGTCCACCTCGTCGGTGAGGACAAGGCCCCCGGCGTCGTCGAGGGCGGCATCCTCGAGCACGTCTCACGCGAGCTGACGATCGAGGCGCTCCCGAACGAGATCCCCGAGTTCATCGAGGTCGACGTCTCCAAGATGGAGATGAACGGCACGCTGCAGCTGTCGGAGATCACGGCGCCGGCCGGCGTCACGCTGCTCGACGACCCCGATGCGACGGTGCTCGCCTCGATCACGCCCCCGAGCGTGTCGACGGAGGCCGACGACGGCGTCGAGACCGAGACCGAGGTCGTGGGTCAGGCCGCTCCGGCCGCAGCTGAGGGGGCCGATGACTCGGCCTCTGAGGGCGGCGAGTAGCACCCCGGGCGGGAACTTCTCCCGCCGATGAAGCTTCCAGGACGTAGTGCTGCGCCCGTCGACTGGTTGGTCGTCGGGCTCGGCAACCCGGGCGCGCAGTATGCGCGCACGCCGCACAACGTGGGCTTCCTCGTCGCTGATGCCCTGATCGCGCGCTGGGGGCTCGGCAAGCCGAAGAAGGCGTTTGCCGGGCTCTACGCCGACGGGCGAGCGATGCCCGGGGGTCCACGTGTCGGCGTCCTGCTGCCGCAGACCTTCATGAACGACTCCGGCCGTTCCGCCGGCCCGGCGCGCGGCGCCTTGAAGGCCGAGCTCGACCACGTCATCGCCGTCCACGACGAGCTCGACCTGAAGTTCGGCGACATCCGCACGCGGATCGGTGGCGGCCTGGCCGGCCACAACGGGCTGAAGTCCCTGAAGGCCGGCTTCGGCTCGCCCGACTTCGCCCGCGTCCGGATCGGCGTCGGCCGGCCCGACACCACCGACCCCGAGATCGTGTCGTCCTACGTCCTGGGCCGCTGGCGCCAGCCACCGGCCGAGGTCACCGAGCTGGTCGACCGCGCGGCAGACGCCGTCGAGCGCATCGTCGACGGCCGCGACGCGCTGGGCTGAGCGCGCGAGACGGCGGTGTTGCCGGCGTCTTGCGGTCTGACCCGGGGCAGCGCCCTGACGTCTACGATCGCGCCATGCGTGCTCGCTGGCTCCCGCTGACCGCTGCGCTGCTGCTCACCGTCGGGGGTGGCACTGCGGCAGCCGCCTCGCCGCCGCCCGCCTTCGGGCCGGCCGACGGCGTGCAAGCGTCGCGCGCCCCCGATGGCACCGTGGAGATCCGTCTCACCGGCTCGGCCGCCGCGGCGCTGGACGGGCACGACCTGTCGGTCGACTGCGGGGTGCACCGGGAGTCCGTCGGCCTGCTGTTCACCGGTCGCGGTGCGCTGAACGGTGACAGCAACACCTACGGCGCCAACGGGACGGTGAGCTCCGCCGGCGTTCTGCGGGTCGAGATCGGGACGAGCCGCCCGCTCGACGCCTGCGTGATACGGGACGGCACGACGATCTTGGCGCGCGCTGCCCTCGACACGGCCGGTGCGGTCTGGACCGACGAGGCTCCCCGCGCGCTGGCCCTCCGCGACCTTCTCTTCCGCGCTCGGGCGGCGTCGAGCTATCGACCCGCGACGGCGATGGTGGGCGGCGCGGTCGTCGCTCTCGATGGCCCGGCGGCTACGGCGCCCGCGGGGCAACTCGGCTACTGGACCGACGGGGCCGCGCACGCGGTCGCGACCACGACGAGCGCCGTCGGCCGCGTCCTGACGGTCGAGGACCTCGGCGAAGGCATGCTGCGGACCGACGTGCTCGATCAGGGCGGCATCATCGATCCCGTGTTTGCCGCCGCCCTCGGCGAGGGGGCCGTCACGGGTGGCCTCGCCGGTTCGGTCCCGGGCCAGACCCCGCCGGCGGCTTCGCCCTACCGCGGCGCGCCGCTCGACGCCGGCGACGGTATCCGCACGCGCTTCGTTGGCCGTCGCTTGACCGTGCGCTTCACCGGGCGCTCCGCGGCGGCCGCGCGAAAGCTCGCCGGCCGTCGTCTCCGCGTCGTCTGCGTCACCCGGCCGCCGCGCGGCCTCTTCGGCGGCGCGTTGCACGCGCCGGTCGTCCACACCGGCGCAGCGCGCCTGCCCAGGCACGGCGGCCGCCTGAGCGTGAGCCTGAGCGGCACCGGCGACGCGTGCCTGCTCTTTGACGCAGACCGGCTCGTCGCCTACGCCGTGCCCGCCGAGGCCGGACGGCGCTGGATGGCCGACGTCCACGCGGTCGACCTGCTGGACCGGCTCCCCGACAGCCTCGCCGCGCCGGGTGGGCAGGCCTACCTGACGACGGCAGCGATCGTCGTCGCCCACCACGACCTCACGGCGATGGCCGGGCCCGATACGGCCGTGGCGCCCGGCCGCGTCGGCGTTTGGACCGACGGCGCCCGCCACGCCGTCGTCACCACCACATCGTCCTCCGGCCATCGCGTGGTGATGGCCGACGAGGGCGGCGGGATGCTGCGGACCAACCTCTTCAGCGAGTTCGTCGGCCTGACGCTGCTCGACGAAGGCGCATTGAGCGGCTAACTCCCAAATTGGAGAGCGCGCGGCCGCCCGACGCTTTACGATCTCGCGCCATGCGCGCCCGCTCCGTCCTGTTCATCATTGGGTTGGTACTTATCGCTCTGCCCGCCTCGGCGGCGCAGGGCGCCACGCGGCCCCTGGTTCCCGGCCCCGCTCAGGGCGTCCAGGCGACCGCCGCCGGCGGCATGCTGACAATTCAGTTCACCGGCGCCGCGGCGGCGCTGGGACACAAGCTGGCCGGCAAGCAGGTCGACATCAGCTGCGACGTCCACCCCAAGCCCGGCCTGCTGTTCGGCGACGAGAAGGATGTCTCGACGCTGCGCCACGGCACGGTCGATGCCGGCGGCACGTTCGTGCGGGTGAAGCTCGCCTACCCGGGCGACGCCTGCGAGCTGAGCCCCTCCGATGACTTCGGAACGCTCGCGCGCGCCGCGGTGACCCCGGCCGGCGCCGTGTGGGCCGACGAGCAGGCGCACGCGGCGAAGCTGTCCGACGCCGTGTTCTCCGTGGCGCCGACCGCGGTCTACCCACCGGTCGCCGCGGTGGTCGCCGCGGGCCGCGGGCACGTCGTCGCGCTCGACTCGCCGGATGGCTCGCCGCCGCCCGGTCAGGTCGGCTACTGGACCGACGGCGGGACGCGAGCCGCCTACGTCACGTTGAGCGATGCCGGCCGGCGCCTCTTCGTCCAGGACCTCGGCGCGGGGATGCAGCGGACGAACGCGCTCGACGCGGAGGTGACCCCAGAACCGTTGGAGTCCTTGAAGATCGACGGATCGCCTGGGCAGTCAGACCGGGACGGCCGGCACGTGCGCGAGTACCACCGCAAGCCCGTCCTGGCCGTCGACGGCGTGCGTGCGTCGATCGTCGGTGGCCGGCTCGTCATGCGTTTCACCGGGCGGTCGGCGGCCGCGTTCCGCGCGATCGCGGGTCATCGGGTCAGGCTGCTGTGCAGCGCGGTGCCGCCCTCGGATCTGCTCGGCAGCGTCATCGACGGTCCGGCGATCTCTGTCCGGATCGTGCGCGTCCCGCGCCACGGCGGCGTCGTGGCGCTCCGCACGCCGCGCGCGCACGACGATTGCGGCATCGCCGATGGCCGCCACCTCGTGACCGAGGCCCAGCCCACGGCTCGGGGCCGGCGTTACCTGTCTGAGACGACCGCTGCGCTGCGCTTTTTGGCAAGCGCGCCCGAGACGCTGGCCGCTCGCGGCGCGACCTCCTATCCGGGCGCTGCCACGATCGTCGCCCAGCACGATGGCCTGGACGTCATGTCCACCCCCGATGCGCCGGTGCGGCGAGGCACCATCGGGGTGTGGACCGACGCGGCGCAGCAAGCCGTCCTCGCCACGACGACGCCGGACGGCCGGCGCCTGGTCGTCGCCGACGAGGGCGATGGGGTGGTGCGCGCCAACGCCACCGTGATCGCCATCGTGGCGGCCTTCGCCGCGCTGGGCGGGTAGCCGGCTCCCTATATTGAGAGGAGCACCCGGCCGCGCGCTCGCGCGGTCGCTGCGCATGCCCTATATGTCGCTTCGCTCCCTCCTCACCCTGCTCGCCGACGACCCCAACGGCCCGCGCCTGGCGCGCGAGGGCGGCCGGGCGTTCGTGTCGGCGTCCTACCGCCCGTATGTCATCGGGGCGTTGCTCGATGGCCTTGACGGGCCGATGGCGGGCCGTCCTGCGCTGGTCGTCGCCGCCGACGACCGCCAGGCGCGCGATCTGGCCGCTGACCTGCGCCACTGGCTCGCCCCGCGGCCGGTGCGCTTCTACCCGAGCCGCGGTGTCGCCTACGAGTCGCACCTGGCGCCGCCGCCGCACCTGGTCGGCCTGCGCGTCGCCGCGCTCGACGCGCTGCTGGCAGAGTCAACCGACGAGGCCGAGCCCCCGGTCGTCGTCGTCTCCGCCGTCGCGCTCAGCGAGAAGGTCCCGGATCCCTCGCTGCGGCCGAAGTCCTTCTGGCTGCGCGTGGGGGATCTGCTCGATCTCGACGAGGTCTCCGCCGACCTCGTCGCCGCCGGCTACGAGCGCGTCGACCAGGTCGATGACCGTGGCCAGTTCGCGATTCGCGGCGGCATCCTCGACGTCTACCCGGCGACGTCTGACCACGCGGTCCGCGTCGACCTCTTCGACATCGAGATCGAGTCGCTGCGCGAGTTCTCGACGTTCACCCAGCGTTCGCTGGCCGAGCTGACCGAGCTGGAGATCGCGCCCGCCGCCGAGCTGAACGCCGAGCACCGCGAGGCTGCGGAGATCGCGGCGGTGAGCGATGTCGAGGACCGCCCGGATGTCGCCGAGCTCCTGCCCGTCGATCAGTTCCACGCCTTCCTGGATCTCGCGCCGGCTGACGCCGCGGTCATCCTGGCTG
Organism: Baekduia sp.; assembly: GCF_035996765.1. Lineage (NCBI taxonomy): Bacteria > Bacillati > Actinomycetota > Thermoleophilia > Solirubrobacterales > Baekduiaceae > Baekduia > Baekduia sp. Next base: position 5,246 of record NZ_DASYJG010000052.1, on the reverse strand, counting down.
AGGAGGCCGAGATCGGCTCGGCGCTGACCGACCACTGGCAGGACGTCTGCGCCGCCTTTCACGCCACCGACGCACACGACCTCTACGTCCAGCCCGAGAAGGTCAACGCGGCGCTCGACGCGCGCGCTCACGTCCGCCTCAGCGCGCTGTCGGGCGACCAGCCCTTCGAGTTCCGCGCGCAGGCCGCCGACCTCGGCGCACGCTCGCTGCGCGAGGCCGAGCCCCAGCTGGAGAAGCACGTCCGCGGCGGTTACCGCACGGTCGTCACATGGCCCCAGCGCGGCCAGGGCGAGCGCACGGCCTACAACCTGGCCCGCCTGAAGGCGCGCTGGCTGGAGGACGACGGTGGCTTGGGGGCGGGGGGTGGGGGCGGTGTCACCGCTCAGGCCGGCGATCTGCGCTTCGCCGTCGCCTCGCTGCGCGACGGCTTCATCGCCGGCGGGCCGCGCATCGCGATCATCCCCGAGCACCGCCTCTTCCGCCGCAAGCGCGCCGAGCGCGCCGATGGCGTGCAAGCGCGCCGCCGCGGCGCGCTGCGCTCCTTCAGCGACCTGCGCACCGGTGAGCACGTCGTCCACGAGGACCACGGCGTCGCGCGCTTCGCGGGCTTCGAGACCAAGACGGTGGCCAACGTCACCCGCGACTACCTGCAGCTCGAGTTCGCCGGCAGCGACAAGGTGTACATGCCGGTCGAGCAGCTGGCCAAGATCTCGCGCTACCTCGGTGCCGGCAGCGGCTCGCCGACGTTGAGCAAGCTCGGCGGCAAGGCCTGGGAGACGATGAAGGCACGCGCCCGGCGCGCGGCCCAAGAGCTGGCCGGCGAGCTGCTCAACCTCTACGCCGAGCGCCGCAAGCGCGCCGGCCACGCCTTTCCCGAGGACTCCGAGTGGCTGCGCGAGTTCGAGGAGAAGTTCCCCTACACCGAGACCGCCGACCAGCGCGAGGCGATCGAGGTCGTCAAGGCCGACATGGAGCGCTCGACGCCGATGGACCGCCTCATCTGCGGCGACGTCGGCTACGGCAAGACCGAGGTGGCGCTGCGCGCCGCGTTCAAGGCTGCCGACGACGGCCGGCAGGTGCTCGTCCTCGCGCCGACGACGATCCTCGCCCAGCAGCACTTCGGCAACTTCGCCGAGCGCCTGAAGGACTACCCCTTCACCGTGGACCACGTCTCGCGCTTCCGCACGCCCAAAGAGCAGAAGGAGGTCGTCGCGGCCTTCAACAAGGGCAGCGTCGACATCCTGATTGGCACCCACCGCCTGCTCGGCCGCGACATGCGCGGCAAGGACATCGGGTTGATCATCGTCGACGAGGAGCAGCGCTTCGGCGTCAAGCAGAAGGAACTGCTGCGCCAGCTCAAGCTCAAGGTCGACGTCATCGCGATGAGCGCCACGCCGATCCCGCGCACGCTGCAGATGTCGATGGCGGGCGTCCGCGACATCTCGGTGATCGAGACGCCGCCCGAGGGCCGGCGCCCGGTCAAGACCTACGTTGGCGAGTACGACGAGGAGCTCGTCAAGCAGGCGATTCTGCGCGAGAAGAAGCGTGGAGGCCAGGCGTTCTTCGTGCACAACCGCGTGGAGTCGATCGACGAGACGGCCGAGCGCCTGCGCGGTCTCTGCCCGGGCGTGAGCTTCGAGGTCGCCCACGGCCAGCTCGACGAGAAGGATCTCGAGCAGCGCATGCTCGGCTTCCTGCGCGGCGACGCCGACGTGCTGGTCGCGACCTCGATCATCGAGTCGGGGATCGACATCCCGCAGGCCAATACGCTGATCGTCGAGCGTTCCGACATGTTCGGGCTTGCCCAGCTGTACCAGATCCGCGGGCGCGTGGGCCGCTCGCGCGAGAAGGCCTACGCCTACCTTCTGTACCCAGCGCACGCCGCGCTGACCGAGGAGGCGATGAAGCGCATGAGCGCGCTCAGCGACTACACCGAGCTCGGCGCCGGCTTCAAGATCGCGATGCGCGACCTCGAGATCCGCGGTGCCGGCAACCTGCTCGGCGACGAGCAGTCGGGCCACGTCGCGGCGCTCGGCTTCGAGCTCTACATGCAGATGCTCGACGAGGCCGTGCAGATGGCGAGTGAGTCCACCGACGACGATCAGCGCGAGCCGGTCCGCCTCGACGTCAACGTCGACGCCTACATCCCGGCCGACTACATCGCCTACGAGCAGGCCAAGATCGACGTCCACCGGCGCATCGCCGGCGCGCGCGAGGTCGCCGACCTCGGCGTCCTGCGCGACGAGCTGGAGGACCGCTTCGGCGAGATCCCGCAACCGCTGGCCAACCTGCTGGACCTCCAGCAGGCGCGCATCAAGCTCGGTCAGGCAGGTGCCCGCGCGGTCAGCTTCCGCGGCGATCGGCTGACGGTGAACCCGGTCGATCTCGACGCCGAGCAGGCCGCACGGCTCAAAGAAGCGCTTCCGGCGTCGACGTATGAGCCCGGTCGCTCGCAGCTCTCGGTAATTGTTCCTAAAGAGCCTGAGCAGCGCTTCCCGGCCGTCATCGCCGCCGCAGATGCCTTGCTGGCGGTGTCTTTCGCGCCCGTGTAGTCCGTTGCTGAGGCACCGTCAAGGTGCGGAGGGCTGCCAATTGGACACAGGTTTAAGGCTCCGTTCATACAGACCCTGGTAGCTTGCGCCCCGCTATGACATCGCCTCGTCGTTTTTCGGCGCTCTTGGGCGCCTTTTTCGTGCTCCCCCTCGTCCTCGCCGCTTGCGGCGGCGACAGCGTGCCCGGCAACGCCGTGGTCAAGATCGGAAGTGATCCGATCAAGACCTCGGAGTTTGACCACTGGCTCCAGGTAGCGGCCACCACGCAACAGCAGCAGACGGGGGTGACGGGCAAGGCGACGATTCCGCAGCCGCCCGACTTCACGGCCTGCATCGCCAACAAGAAGAAGACGGCGACCAAGCCGGCCAAGGGCCAGCCGACCCCGACCGACGCGACGTACAAGGCACAGTGCCAGCAGGAGTACGGCGCGCTGCGCGACCAGGTCATGCAGTTCCTGATCTCTTCGGCCTGGATCGAGGGCGAGTCGGCCGACCGCGGCGTCAAAGTCGCCGACAACGATGTCAAGAAGGACTTCGACAAGCAGCGTCAGCAGAGCTTCCCCAAGGACAACGACTACACGGCCTTCCTGAAGAGCTCCGGGTACGTCCAGGAAGACCTGCTCTACCGCATCAAGATCCAGGACCTGTCGCAGAAGCTGCGCACGAAGGTCCTTGAGGGCAGCGACAAGGTCACCGACGCCCAGATCACCAACTACTACAACAAGAACAAGATCCGCTTCGCGGTCCCCGAGCAGCGCGACCTGAAGATCGTGCTGACCAAGACCGAGGCCCAGGCCAAGAAGGCCCGCGCGGCCATCGACAGCGGCCAGTCCTTCAAGACGGTCGCGGCGAAGTACTCCGTCGATCAGGCCACGAAGGACAACGGTGGCGTCCTGACGGGGGTCCCGAAGGGCCAGCAGGAGAAGTCGCTCGACGCCGCGACCTTCAAGGCTCCCATCAACAAGGTCGAGGGCCCGGTCAAGACGCAGTTCGGCTACTACGTCTTCGAGGTCACGAAGATCACGCCGGGCAAGCAGCAGCCGCTGTCGACGTCCAAGGCCTCGATCAAGCAGCTGCTGGTCAGCCAGCAGCAGCAGACCAAGCTCGACACCTTCGTCAAGGACTTCCAGAAGAAGTGGAAGGACAAGACGAAGTGCCAGAAGGGCTACCAGACGACCGACTGCTCCAACCCGCCGAAGGCGACGCCGTCGACCGCGGCGCCGGCGACCACGGCCACGCCGCAGCAGAACGCGCCGCCGGCCAGCGGCGGGACGGCCACCACCCCGAAGAAGTAGAAGGACGGGTAGCCTGCGGCGGGTGTCTTCCGACCCCGCCGCAGACGTCGCCCAGGCGGTCGCGGCGCTCGACGCCCTGACACGCAAGCTGCGGGTCGAGTGCCCGTGGGACCGCGAGCAGGACGAGCGGACGATCGTGCCGCACACGCTCGAGGAGGCCTACGAGCTGGCCGACGCCGCGCATCGTCGCGACGACGCCAAGCTGCTCGACGAGCTCGGCGATGTGCTCTTCCAGGTCCACTTCCTGGCGCTGTTGCTCGAGGAGCGCGGCGCCGGGTCGCTGGCCCAGGTCGCCGAGCACGTGCGCCAGAAGCTGATCCGCCGCCATCCGCACATCTTTGGAGCGGTGCGAGTCGCTGACGCGGGCGAAGTGCTGGCCAATTGGGACGCGATCAAGTCCACCGAGTCTGATCGCGAGCCGGGGATCTTCGGCGAGGTGCCCGAGAACCTGCCGGCGCTGCTGTACGCCCGCAAGATCCAGCGGCGCACGGCGACCAGCGGCTTCGACTTAGACGAGCCGCCGTACGCGGCGGTGGGCGGCATGCTCGAAGAGTTGGAGGCCGCCGGCGATCCCGACGCGCGCTACGTCGCCGCGGGGGACCTCCTCTTCGCCGCCGTCAACGTCGCGCGCAAGCTCAAAGTCGACCCGGAGCTCGCGCTGCGGTCCTCGGCCGATAGGTTTCGCGCGCGCGTCGAGGCCGCCGAGCGGCTCGCCGAGGCCGACGGCGCGCGCTGGAACGACCTTCAAACCCGTCGCCAGATCACGTACTACGCGCAGGCCCGACTCCAAGAAGAGGACTGAGACCCGACTGCCATGAGCGCCATCGAACGCGTCCACGCCCGCCAGATCCTCGACTCCCGAGGCAACCCGACCGTCGAGGTCGAGCTTGCCCTGCGCTCCGGCGCCACGGGCCGCGCGGCGGTTCCATCGGGCGCCTCCACCGGTGAGTTCGAGGCGACCGAGCTACGTGACGGCGGTCCGGAGTACCTCGGCAAGGGCGTCACGCAGGCTGTCGACAACGTAAATGGTGAGATCGCGGTCGCGATTGCGGGCCTCGACGCCTCCGATCAGGCCGCGCTGGACGGCAAGCTGATCGAGCTCGACGGCACGCCGAACAAGTCGCGCCTGGGCGCCAACGCCATCCTCGGCGTCTCGCTGGCCGCCGCGCACGCGGCTGCGGCGGAGGAGGGCCAGCCGCTGTGGCGCTACCTCGGGGGCGAGAGCGCGCATGTGCTGCCCGTTCCGATGATGAACGTCCTCAACGGCGGCGCGCACGCCGACAACTCGGTGGACTTCCAGGAGTTCATGATCGTGCCGGTGGGCGCGAGCTCCTTCCGGGAGGGGCTGCGCTACGGCACCGAGGTCTTCCACGCTTTGAAGAAGACGTTGCACGATCGC
>NZ_DASYJG010000051.1:0-2934 GCF_035996765.1 Baekduia sp. | reverse complement strand
CGCGAGCGTCGCGCGGCCATCGCGCTCGGACGGAACGCGGGTGACGAAGCCGTCGTCGGCCAGGGCGGCGACGATCGAGGAGGCCGAGGTGCGGTGGACCTGCAGGCGCTCACCGAGCTTGCCGATCGGCAGTTCGCCGTGGCGCGTGTAGGAGAGGAGCACGAGCGCCTCGTAGCGCGGGAACGTCAGGCCGTGAGGCTTGACCAGCTCGTTGAGACGCGCCATCAGCACTTGCTGGGCGCGCATGATCGAGGTGACCGCCGCCATCGGACGCGACGGCTCGGGCCCCCACCGCTGCTCCCAATGACGGCGCGCCTCGGCGACGGGATCGATGCGCAGGGGCGCCATGGGTCAGCGGGCAGCCTCGCCGAGCAGCGCGCGGGCGATGACGAGGCGCTGGATTTCGCTCGTACCCTCGTAGATCTCGGTGACCTTGGCGTCGCGGTAGTAGCGCTCGGCCGGGAACTCCTTGGTGTAGCCGTAGCCGCCGAGGATCTGGATCGCCTCGCCGGTCCAGTGGCGGGCGACGCGCGAGGCGTACAACTTGGCCTGGGCGCCTTCGACCGTGTGCGGCTTGCCGGTCTGCTTGAGGCGGGCGGCGCGCCAGACGAGGGCGCGGGCGGCCTCGATCTCGGTCTGCATGTCGGCAAGCTTCTGCTGGATGGCGCCGAAGCCGCCGATCGGGCGGCCGAAGGCGTGGCGCTCCTTGGCGTAGTTGGTGGCCAACTCGAGCGCGGCCTGGGCGATGCCGACGGCCTGGGCGGCGATGCCGATGCGCCCGCCGTCGAGCGTGGAGAGCGCGATCCGCATGCCGCCGCCGGCCGGACCGAGTGGCTCGCCGGGGGTGTCCTCGAAGGCGAGGTCGGCGGTGGAAGAAGAGTTCAGCCCCATCTTCTCTTCTTCCCTTGTGACCGTGAAGCCGGGGGCGCCGCGGCGGATGACATACGCCGATGGCTTGTCCGGGTCCTTGGCAAACGCGATGAACGTGTGCGCATAGGAGCCGTTGGTGATCCACTGCTTGGTGCCGGTCAGCTTGCTGTCGACGGCGCGGGTGCGCATCGCGCCGGCGTCGGACCCGCTGCCGGACTCCGTCAGCGCGAAGGCGGCAAGTTCATGGCCTTGGGCCAGCGGCGGCACGAGGCGGTCGATCTGCTCGGGCGTCCCGTTGGCCAGGATCGGCAGCGTCCCGGCGCTGGTGTGCACCGCGACGGTCACCCCCACGCCGGCGTCGGCGCGCGACAGCTCCTCCAAGACCAAGATGTAGGAGAGGAAGTCGGCGCCTGCCCCACCGTGCTCGGCGGGCACGCAGGTGCCCATCAACCCCAACTCGCCCAGCGCGCCGAAGATCGCGCGCGGGAAGGTGTGCTCGCGATCCCAGCCTGCGGCGTGCGGCGCGATCTCCTCGTCGGCGAAGCGGCGGGCGAGGTCGCGGATCTCGCGTTGCTCATCGCTGAGTTCGTGGACGCTCATAGCGAGATCACCTGCGATGAGCCCTCGTCGGTCAGCTCATGGAGACTCACTTGGACACCACCTTGCGCCGCGCCGCGTTGCCCGCGGCGCCCAGCAGCGTCGCCGCGCCCAGGCCGCCGAGCATCTTCAGCCGGCCGCCGAGGCGATCGAAGCGCAGGACGTCCCAGCCCTCCTCGCGCGCGACGCGCAGCAGCGGCCCGTCGGGGTTGACGGCCACGGGATGGCCGACCGCGCGCAGCATCGGCAGGTCGGACTCCGAGTCCGAGTAGGCATAGGACTCGCTCAGCGCGATCCCCTCGGCATCGGCCAGCGTGCGCATCACGATCGGCTTGCCCTCCCGATAGGCGAACGGCCCGGCGAGCTTGCCGGTGTAACGGCCCTCGGCGTCCTCCTCCAGCGGCGTGCCCAGCCCGCCGTCGAAGCCCAGGACCTTGGCGATCATCTCGGCCGTGTCCTGCGTCGCGGCGGTAACGATGTAAACGGGCCGGCCCGCGTCTTGATGTCCCCATGCGATGTCGAGCATCTGCGGGTAGAGCCGCGGCAGGACCCCGGCCAGCACCTGCGGGCCGAGACGCTGGAAGTCCCGCGCGCGACGGCCTTCGAGCATCGCGCCAACGCGCGCCATCACGCGGTCGGTGCTCGCGTCGGTGGAGCCGCGCAGGCGGAACTTGACGTTCTCCCACGCGTCGAGCGCCAGGCGCCGCCGCGAGATCATGCCCGCCCTCGCGGCGGCCCTGGCCCAGAAGAACCCGGAGGACCCTGACATCAGGGTCCGGTCCAAGTCGAAAAAAGCAGCGCTCTTAGGCGCCGTTGCCATGCACCCTCAGGATGACGGCGTCGCCCTGACCGCCGCCGGAGCAGATCGCCGCGACGCCGAGGCCACCGCCGCGCCGGCGCAGCTCGTGGACGAGCACGCCGAGGATGCGGGCGCCCGAGGCGCCGATCGGGTGGCCGAGCGCGACCGCGCCGCCGTTGACGTTGACGCGGTCCTCCTCGATGCCGAGCTCGCGGATCGACTGCAGCGTCACCGACGCGAAGGCCTCGTTGATCTCCCACAGGTCGATGTCGCCCGGCTGCAGGCCCGCCTTGTCGAGCGCTTTGCGCGCGGCGCCGGCCGGGGTCGTGGCGAGGTAGGCGAAGTCGTTGGCGAACTGCGCGTGGCCGACGACCTCGGCCAGGATGGCCTTGCCGTTGGCCGCGGCCCATTCGTCGGAGGCGACGACCAGCGCGCCGCCGCCGTCGTTGACGCCCGGCGAGTTGCCGGCGGTGTGCGAGCCCTCCTTGCCGGTCAGGCCGGGGAGCTTGCTCAGCGCCTCTAGCGTGGAGCCGCGGCGCGACACGACGCTGGAGCGTCTCGCCTCGCTCGCCCCGCTCGACCACGAGCATCCGACGCACACGGCCGGCAACTCGCCCGGCGTCAACGACGGTGCGGCGATGCTCGTCGTCGCGGATGCCGGGCTCGCC
>NZ_DASYJG010000050.1:0-33677 GCF_035996765.1 Baekduia sp. | reverse complement strand
GACCTCGAAGGTGTCGCGTGGCGGGTTGATGTCGGGGTGCCAGCCGACGGCGTCGATGACGGCCGTTGCGTCGCGGAAGATGTCGGCGAGCTCGAGCTGCTTGACGGGGACATAGTCGAGGAAGTCCTCGAAGGGCTCGTGACCGCCCAAGACTGACGTCGTGGAGCGCTGGTCGGCGAGGCGGGCCTGGTCTGGGGCGAGCGCTTGGGTGGTGCGACTTGTTATTGGCGTTCCGCTCAGACGGTGGATGGCGTTCCGGCGTGGTCCGTTCTCACCGAGGGGAGTGAGCGGGAACGGTGCCTCGCGGGATTGGCTCGTCGTCCGCTGGCCTTTGGGCCGGCGATTCGCGTTGTGCTCGAACGACGGATCGCACCCTGACGTTGGATCTCAACGTCTAGGTGCGATCGGTCCCAGCGGGATGCGTGGAACAAAGGTCCGGGGCGTTCGGGCTCCAATATGCGAGGGGTAGACGACACGGACCGCGCGACGGGCGTTGGCGGCGCGAGCGCTTGGGGAGGGCGGTGATCCGTGATGTCGCCATCCGCGCGACGCCCGTTCGGTGCCCACACAAACAGAACCCCGAACCACGCCCCAACACTTTCACCCAACGCCCCGGACCACCCGAGCGCGGTGGCGATCGTCGCGGAGCGCCGCCCATCCAGCCACACATCGCACCCCAACCCAGGGCGGTGGCGAGCCGCGCGATCGCTCCCTTCCAACGGGTGGATCGTTCGATTAGGAACTGTTAGGACGCGTTAGCGGGAGGCCGGATTCGCGCGCGCAACGGGCAAGGTGCACTCCATGACGCTTGTCGACGCACCGCCGACACCGCCCACCCACGACGACGACGATCACGGCGACTCCCGCCCGTACGTCGTCATCGGCGGCGGTCCTGCGGGCCTGTCTGCCGGATACCTGCTGGCCAAGGCCGGCCGGAAGGTCATCGTGTTGGAGGCCGAGGACCAGGTCGGTGGCCTGGCCAAGACGGTCGTCGACCCTGACGGCTACCGCTTCGACCTCGGCGGCCACCGGTTCTTCACCAAGAACAAGGAGGTCAACGACCTCTGGCTCGAGATCATGGGCGACGAGTTCCTGATGCGCCCGCGCATGTCGCGGATCTTCTGGCGCGGCAAGTACCTCGACTACCCGCTCAAGGGCACCGACGTCATCAAGAAGCTCGGCCCCGTCGAGCTCGTGCGCTGCGGCTTCTCCTACCTGTGGGCCGCGGTCAAGCCCAAGGGCAAGGAGGAGACCTTCGAGGACTGGGTCTCCAACCGCTTCGGCAAGCGCCTGTTCACCCACTTCTTCAAGTCCTACACCGAGAAGGTCTGGGGCGTCTCCACCAAGGAGCTGCGCGCCGACTGGGCCGCTCAGCGGATCAAGAACCTCAACTTCTTCTCCGCCGCCAAGGCCGCCTTCTTGGGCAACAAGGACGACATCACGTCCTTGATCGACAAGTTCCAGTACCCCCGCTATGGCCCGGGCCAGATGTGGGAGATGATGACCAGCCGCATCGAGGAGATGGGCGGCGAGGTGCGGCTCGAGTCGCCCGCGCAGCAGATCGACGTCGAAGATGGCCGCGTCGTGCGCATCCACACGCCCCAAGGCATCATCGAGCCGCGCGGCACGGTGTCGTCGCTGCCGCTGCGCCACATGGTCGGCCTCACGAGCCCCGGTGCGCCCGCCGAGGTTCAGCAGGCCGCCCAGGGGCTGCGCTACCGCGACTTCATGACCGTCGCGCTGGTCATCGACGGCAAGGACCTCTTCCCCGACAACTGGATCTACATCCACGAGGAGGCCGTCCGCGTCGGCCGCATCCAGAACTACCGCTCCTGGTCGCCCTGGATGGTGCCGGACCCCGACACTGCCTGCGTCGGCCTGGAGTACTTCGCCTTCAAGGGCGATGACCTCTGGATGATGGACGATGACAAGCTCATCGACCTGGCGGTGCGCGAGCTCGATCAGCTCGGCCTGGCCAAGCCCGAGCAGGTCCGCCGCGGCTACGTCGTGCGCGTCCCGCTCGCCTACCCGATGTACGACGAGACCTACGCCGAGCGCGTCGAGACGATCCGCAGCTGGCTCGACCCGCTCAAGGACTTCGTCCAGGTCGGCCGCAACGGCCTGCACCGCTACAACAACTCCGATCACTCGATGCTGTCGGCGATGCGCGCGGTGGACAACATCCTGCACAACGAGGGCCACGACATCTGGGCCGTCAACGTTGAGTCGGTCTACCACGAGACGCAGACCGACGCCGACACCGAGCAGCCCTACGCCAAGCTGCCGACGACGGTGTACGAGACCGAGCCGCTGGTCTCCAACTCCTAGCTTCGGTCTCAGCCGACCTGCGACGGGCCGCCCGAGAGGGCGGCCCGTCGGTCGTTAAGGGCCCGCGGTGCCGTAGGCCGAGAGCGGGCAGTCGCTGTAGGCGTGGCCTGTCGTCCAGGTCGTGGGCAGCGCGGTCAGCGCGGTCGACGAGCTCGTCTCGCTGCGGCAACCGCTCGCGCCGTCGCGGAAGCGGATCGTCCCACCGCCGCTGCCCAGCAACGCGATCCAGTACTTGGTCCCTGCAGACAGCGCGGTCGACGGGAGCGTGATCGTGTTCCAGGCGCCGGGCGTGAGCGTGGTGCTCGAGCCTTGCGCGAGCAGCGCGCCAGGGTGCGTCGAGGCGCCGTCGGCGTAGATCCCGATCGTCGCCTTGGCCGCGTTGGAGCCGGCGTCGAGGTAGAGCGACATCTGCGTGACCGAGCCGCTCGCGTTGGCGGTCGCCTGGTAGGCCTCCGCCGTGCCCGAGGTGTTCTGGTCCTGGTTGCCCTCGATCAGACTGTCGCCGATCAGCGGCGTGTTTGGCGGGGGCGGGGCGGTGCCGGGCTTGAACGCCTTGATCGTCCCGGCCGCCGCGGCGGTGAAGCCGTTCCAGATGCCCTGGTAGACGGTGCCGCCTGCCACCGTCGGGGCCGCGAAGCCGGCGCCGCCGCCCGCCGAGGTGTAGAGCGAGGCGCCGGTGAGCGCGTCGTAGGCGGCGAGGCGCCCGGAGAAGCCCTCGGCGACGTAGACGACGCCGTTGGCGACGGTCGGCGTCGAATCGGGGTTCGTGCCGCCGCCGAGCGGCTTGCTCCAGGCCACCGAGAGCGTGCAGTTGGCGTTGACCTTGAGGCCGACCACGCCGCCCGCCGTCGAGCCGAAGCCCGGGCCGACGTCGGAGACGAAGAGCATCTGGTCGGTCGGATCCCAGGCGGGCACGCCGCCGACGCCGCCGCTGCCGAGCCAGTCGTTGGCGGGGTTGAGCTGGATCGCCTGTTCGGGCGTGCCGCTGGCGGCGAGGGTCGCGGTGCTCGTCACGTAGAGGACGCCGTTCTTGTTGCCTGCCGAGACCATCGTCGGGCAGCCGGTCGGCGTGAAGACGACCGGGGTGGCGCCGAAGTCGACATCGCACGGGTCGCCGGTGCAGGGGTAGCTGGTGGGGTGGAAGGGCTCGATCGAACCGAGCACGTCGAGGTTGCTGCTGAGCGCGACGAGCCGGTCGGCGTACAAGGTGTAGGCCTCGACCGAGTCGGCGCCGGTGGCGGTGTAGACGCGGCCCGTCGCCGTGTCGACGGAGACGCCGCCGTAGCCCCAGATCCCGCCGCCGCCCGAGGGCGCGGCGATGCCGGGCACGACGTCCCACGTCTTGGTCAGCGACGGCGTCGCGCCGGAGACGTCGACCTTCAGGATGCGGCCGCGCCAGGGCGGCGAGTCACACCCGTCGCTGGCGGTGGAGACGTAGAGCGTCGAGGAGCCGATCAGCGTCGGGCCGCCCCAGACGCGGTTGGTCGCGGCGCCGGTGATGATCGCGACGCCGGGCGCGGCGTCGGTGCCGTCGGCCAGCGACAGCGTGCGCAGCACGCCGTCCTCGCTGACGGCATAGATGCGGGCGCGGGCCTTGTCGATCGCCGGCGGGGCGACGAAGCCGTAGCCGCCGGGGATCGCGCAGTTGTTGGACGGGGTGCCGAAGTTGCGCCGCCACAGGACGGCGCCGGTGTCGGCGTCGAGGGCGTAGATCGAGGCGCCGGAGGTGGCCGCGATCACCACGTTGCGGGTCTGGCCGCCGACGCTGACGCTCGCCGCGTAGAGCGGCTGCGCGGTCACCTTGCCGTCGACCGCGGTCGACCAGCTCTGGCTGAGGTTGCGGGCCTGTGTCGGGCCGAGCACCGTCTCGCCGGAGGCGAAGCCGGTCCTGGCCGCGTCGTGATCGACCTGCAGCCAGTCGGCGCCCGACGGCGGTGGCGGTGGTGTCGGGTCGGTGACGACGAGATGAACGGCGACCGTCGCGGGCGAGCCGGTGGCGCCGGCGGCGGTGATCGTGACGGTGCCGTCGTAGGTGCCGGCGGCGAGGCCGCTGATGTGTGGTGAGACGGTGACCGTGGCCGGGGCGGTGCCGGATGCGGGCGTGGCGGCCAGCCAACCCGCGCTCCCCGTCGAGGTCGTGAAGCTCAGTGTGCCGCCGCCGGTGTTGGAGATCGCGGTGGTCTTGCTTGCGGGGTCCGCCCCACCGGTCGTCGCGCTGAAGGAGAGCGTCGTCGGCGTCACCCCGAGTGCGGGTGGCGTCGGGGCACTGACGACGAGATGCACCGCGACGGTGGTGGGGGAGCCGGTGGCGCCGGCGGCGGTGATCGTGACGGTGCCGTCGTAGGTTCCGGCGCTCAGGCCGCTGATGTGGGATGAGACGGTGACGGTGGCCGGTGCGTTGCCGGAGGCCGGGGTGGCGGCCAGCCAGCTGGCGCTCCCGGTCGAGGTCGTGAAGCTCAGTGTGCCGCCGCCGGTGTTGGAGATGGCGGTGGTCTTGCTCGCAGGGTCTGAGCCGCCGGTGGTGGCGGTGAACGAGAGCGTGGTCGGCGTCACCTGGAGGACCGGAGCCGGGGGCGTGCCGCCGCTGTTGGAGCCGTAAGCCGACAGGTTGCCGTCGGTGTAGCTCACGCCGGTCTGCCAGGTGCTCGGCATCGTGGTGAGGCCGCCGACCGCGTACGTCTCCGCCTTGCCGGCGTTGACCTGGTCGCGGAAGGTCAGCGTGCCGCCGGTCCCGAGCAGGCCGACCCAGTAGGTCGCGCCGTTGGTCACCGATGCGGACGGGACGGTGATGTCGTTGGTCGCGCCCTTGGTTGGCGACGTCTTGGAGCCTTGGGTCAGCAGGGCGCCCGGGTGGCCGTTGCTGTCGGCGTAGAGCCCGACGGTGAGCTTGGTCGCCGATGAGGTCGCGTTGACGTAGACGGTCATCGAGTCAACGGTGCCGGTCGCGGTCGCGGTCGTGCGGAACGCCTCGGCGGCACCGGCGGAGTTCTGGTCGACCTGCGGACGCACGCCGCTGGTCCCGACGATGATCGTGGCAGCCGGCGCGGCGGCGGCCGTGGCGGCCAGCAGCGCGACGATGACGAGCGCGAGGCCCGCGAGCTTGGACATCCCCCGAGCATCCCTACGGGGGCCGGCTAGAGCTACTGGACGTTGGCCCAGGGTGCGGCAGGCGCATCCACATATATGGGTACTTCAGCGTTCCTCGCTGGAGAACGGACCTGACCGCGCAGCATCAAACGCGTCGTTCTGGAGCGCGTTTGCGTTACGCGTGGCCGACGAGCACGCCGACCACGGAGACCAGGATGCCGCCCAGCGTGACCTGGACGAGCGAGATCCGCAACGGGACGTCCATGAACCGGCGCCGCACGAGCGCGATCGCCAGCAGCTCGAAGGCCACGACGACGTAGGCGACGGCCAGGGCGGTTGTGACGTCGCCGATCAGGAACGGGAGCGCGTGGAAGGTGCCGCCGAGGAACGTCGCGCCGCCGGTGATGACCCCGCGGCTGAGCGAGCTGCCGCGGCCGGTGACCGAGCCGTCGTCCGAAAGGCCCTCCGAGAGGCCCATCGAGATCGCGGCGCCCAGCGCGCTGGCCAGCCCGACGAGCAGCGCGGCGCGCGAGCCGGCGAGGTACGCGGCGGCGAAGATCGGCGCGAGCGTGGAGATCGTGCCGTCGATGAGCCCGACGAGGCCGGGCTGGATGCGCTGCAGCACGATCCGGCGGCGCTCGGCGTCGTGGCCGGGGGTCACCGCCTGGGCGGGACGGGCGGTGGGAAGCGGGACGGCTTGATCGCTCACGACGTCCATAATACAAGCCATTTAAAATAAGGATGCCCTAACATGTGCGAGACGGTATGAAGGGCACCCAAACACCTGCAGAGGAATCGGCCGCCGAGGCGCGTCTCGTCGCGGCGCTGCGCGAGCGCGGTCAGCGCGTCACCTCCCAGCGGCTGGTCATCGGTCGCCTGCTGCGCGAGCTCGACCGCCACGTGACCGCCGAGGAGGTGCTGCGGCGCGCTTCCGAGCAGCTGCCGGGCGTGTCGCTGCCGACCGTGTACGCGACCTTGGATCTGCTGACCGAGCTCGGCGAGGCCCGGCGCGTGAGCGTCGGCGGACCCGTGCTCTACGACCCGCGCGTGGAAGACCACGCACACGTGCGCTGCCGCGAGTGCGGCCGCGTCGAGGATCTCGACGTGCCGCTGGACGCTGGGCGCGCGCTGGGCGCGGCGCGGGCGGCGGGGTTTGCGCCGGAGACGGCGGAGCTGGTCGTCGAGGGGCGCTGCGCGGCGTGCGCCGCTGCGGGCTGATCCGCCGCTGACGTCTGTGGCGCGCAGTGCGGGCGTTGGTCGCGGTGCGCTGCGTGGCTTGTCGTCATCGAGGAGAGCGAGCGGAGCCGAGGCTTCGCGGCGTTGGCTCGTCGTCCGTCGGAGTCCGTCTCGACCTAGGAACCGTATGGGTCCTTTTCTCGAGACCTCGTGAACTCCGTGTCGAGCAAAGGGTGTCATGGACCCTTTGCTCGACACGGACCGCCGGCCCCGGCGCCAGCGGAAGACCTGCGGCGCCGCGAGGCGCCACGCCGCTCTCACTCCTTCGCCGCCGACGAACCACGCCGCGCGCCAACGGTCAACGCGGCGAGCTGAACGCCACAAACGCAGGCGCAACCCTCACTCGACCCGCGGCATCGACGGCGCCCCCGCCGGCGCGTCGCCCGCCGCGTCCTCGTCACCCACTTCGCCCTCGCCCTCCGACCCCCGCGGCATCTCGATCGGCAACGTCAGCGCAAAGCGCGCGCCACCGCCGACCGTCTGCGTCACCAAAGCCAGCTCGCCATCCAGCCTCCGCGCCAGCTCGCGCCCGATCGCCAGCCCCAACCCGAAGCCGCCCTCGCCGCCCGTCCGCGTCCCGCGCTGGAAGCGCTCGAAGATCAGGTCGCGCTCCTCCTGTGGCACGCCCGGCCCGTGGTCTTCGACCTCGAGCGTCGCGCGGTCGCCGTGGTAGGCGGCGGTGATGCGGATGGTCTCGCCGGTGGGGGAGAAGCGCAGGGCGTTGTCCATCAAGATCCGCGCCACCCGCGCGACGGCGCCCGGGTCCCCGGAGGCCCACACCGGGCCGGTCGGCGGGACGACCTCGAGGTCGACCGCGCGGTCGCGGGCGCGCAGCGCGAACTCGGCGGCGACCGCGCGGCAGAGCTCGCCGACCTCCACCGGCTCGCGGCGCAGCTCGACGCCGGCGTCCAGTCGCGAGAGATCTAGCAGCTCGGAGGCGAGGTTCGCCAGCCGGCGCAGCTGCTGCTGGCCGCCGCGCAGGACCGAGCTCGCCTCCTCGGCGTCGAGGTGGCCGGCGTCCAAGTCCTCCAACAACAGCTCCAGGTTGCCCTGCAGCGACGTCAGCGGTGTGCGCAGCTCATGGCTCGCCGTCGCGACGAAGGCCCGCCGCGCCTCTTCCTGGCGCACCAGCGCCTGCTGCATCGAGGCCAGCGCGCGGGCAAGATCACCAACTTCGTCGGCGCCGTCATCGCGCGGCGGCGGCGGCGCGTTGACCCCGTCGCGGGCCAGCGCCAGCGCGGTCCGGCGCAGCCGGCCGAGCCGTCGCGACAGGCCCGTCGACAGCGCGATCCCCAACAACAACGCGACGCCCAGGCCGATGACCGCGGCCGTCAGAAACGCGCTGCGCACGACGTCGACCGCGCTGCCGCCGGGGTCCGACTTGCGCACAACGAGGATCCGGAACTGCGCGTCGGCGCTGAGCTTGTCGTTGGGAATCTTGGGGGCCGAGGGGCGGATTGCCACCGCGACGCCGCTGCCGTCCTTGGAGGCGCTGGGCCGTGTCTGGCCCGTGACCGCGACCCGCCAGATGTCCTCGACGCTGGGGTCGGTGATCCCGCCGAAGGGGTACAGGTTGGTCGGCGTGGAATCGAACAGCCCGACGCGGGCGTCGGTGCGCTGCGCGAGCGTGGCGAGGATGTCCTGCACATCGGCGTCGGCCGTCCCGCCGCTGCGCGCCAGCGCGGTGGCTAGCGTCGGTCGCGTCGCCAGCGCGGCGGCCTCGACCGAGGCGCGGCTCTGCTTGTCGAGCCGATCCTGCAACGGCGACAGCAGCGCCAGCGCTGCGACGCCGAGCGTCACCACGCTCGTCGCCAGCAGGGCCAGCAGCAAGCGGGTGCGGAGGTTCATCTCAGCGGTCCCGGAACCGGTAGCCCGCGCCGCGCACCGTCAGGATCAACTTGGGGTCCTGTGGTTGCTCTTCGAGCTTCTCGCGGAGGTGGCGGATGTGGACGTCGATCGCGCGCGGGTCGCGGTAGGCGCTGTCGCCCCAGATCGCGCGCAAGAGCTCCTGGCGGTTCTGCAGCCGGCCGGGCTTGGCCATCAGGCACTGCAACAGCTCGAACTCGGCGAAGGTCAACCGCACCGGCTTGTCATCGACCGAGACCTCGCGCTGGCGCTGATCGAGCACGACGTTGCCGATCTCCAGCAGGCCGTCATCGAGCAAGTGACCATGGGCGCGACGCAGGACCGCGCGGATCCGCGACCGCAGCTCCGCCAACCCGAACGGCTTGGTGACGTAGTCATCAGCGCCGGCCTCCAGGCCCTGGACCGCGTCGGCCTCGGAGTCCAGCGCGGTCAGCATGATCACCGGCGTCACGTTGCGGCGCGCCCGCAGCGCCCGCGCGACGTCGTAGCCCGTCGGCCCCGGGCCGAGCGCGACGTCGAGCAAGATCACGTCGAACTGCCCGCGGCCCGCCTCCTCCAGCGCTCCGTGGCCGTCGGCGACGGCCGTGATGCGATGGCCCTCGCGCTCGAAGGAGCGCGTGAGCATGTTGCGCAGCGCGTCGTCGTCATCGACGACCAAGATGTCCAGCGCGGACCCGGGCGGCATTGGCTGCCCGCAGGTTAGGCGACGCGGGCCGCGCGGCGGGCCGCCGCGGCGCTGCGCAACTGCTCGTGCTCGACCTGGCGCTTGAGCTGCTGCAACGAGCGGCGCAGGTGGCCGCGGACGGTCGGCGCGGCGATGTGGTCGGCGAGCCAGCCGAAGATGCCGGAGCCGGCGACGCCGTAGGAGAGACGCAACTCGACCTTCGTGATCGGTGGGGAGCCGGTCTCGCGCGTCGAAGGCTTCTCCCGCAGCCGCCAGCGCCCGCGCTGGTCGATGCCGACGACCGACACCCATGCCATGTCGCAACCCGCCTCGTGCTCGACGACCTCGACCAGGCCGCCAACCTCGGCCGACCCGACGTGCATCAGCATCCGGTAGCGCGCACCCAACCCGGAGGCCTGCTCGCCGACGACCTCCCAGCGCGTGATCCCCGACATGAAGTGCAGGTAGCGCGACGGGTCGTCGACGAAGGCCCAGACCGCCTCGGCCGGCGCGTTGACGTCGATCTCGGCCCGGACACGCATCTCAGCCGATCACCGGGAAGCGCCGCTCGGAGGCCAGCGCGTCGAGCGTGTCCTGCATCAGCGCGGTGACGTGCTCGTGGATCTCGTCGACGTCGGGATCGTCGCCGAACTCCTCGCGCAGCCGGATCGGCGGCAGGACCTCCACCACGATCTTGGACGGCAGCGGGATGTGCCCCAACATGTCGCCGACGTTCAGCCCCCACGGCGGTCCGAGCGAGATCGGCAAGACCTTCAACCTGAAGAGCTTGTCCACCATCAACAGCTTGGCTAGCCACTCGCCCTGCGACAGGAAGAGCGCTGTCTCCTGGCCGCCGATCGCGACGACCGGGACGAGTGGGACATCTTCCTCCAGCGCGAGCCGGATGTAGCCCTTGCGGTCGCCGAAATCCACGCGCCCGCTCCGCCACGAGGGCCGGTGAACCTCGCGATCGCCGCCGGGATAGACGAGCACGGCGGCGCCGCTGCGCAGCGCCTTGCGCGCATTCTCCGGCGAGGCGGCGACGGTCCCGTACTTGCGCAGGAAGCCGAGCCCCGGCATCGACAACACCAAGTTATGCGCCAACTGGTGAAATGGCCGCTCGACGCCGAAGTAGGCGTGGAAGGCCAGCGAGAAGACCGTGGTGTCGGGCGTGAGGTTGCCGCCCGAGTGGTTGCCCACCATCAGGACGGGGCCCTCGTCGGGGACGTTGCCCAGGCCGCGGACCTCGCCGCGGAAGTAGAGGCTGGCCAGCAGCCACATCCGGGGCAGCGTCTCGCGGATGTAGTCCGGATCGCGCTCGTCGAGGTCGGCGATCGGTACGCGCCGCTGAACTTGGGCGGCGAGGCCGCGCAGTGCGCGCTCAGGGACGGCGGCCATTGGCGCAGCGTACCCCGGCAGCCCGCTACGCAGCCCGGGCGAAGCGGCGCGTGCCCAGCGCTTCGGTCTGCATGAAGAGGCGCCGCAGCATGCCGACCGTCTGCTCGGGGCGCTCGACCTGGGGAACATGGCCGCAGCCTTCGAGCACGACCTGCTCGGCGCCCGGCAGCGCCTCGGCCACGCGGTGGCGGAAGCCGGCGGGAATCAGCTTGTCGTGAGTGCCCCAGACGAAGAGCGCCGGCGGCTGCAGTTCTGCCAGCCGCGGATAGAAGCCGCCACGCCCGAAGGGCCGGTCGAGGTAGATGTTGCGAGCCGAGGCGTAGAAGGCGACGCGGGCGCCGGCGCTGGCGTAGTGGCGCTGGAACTCGTCGACGACGACGTCGGCGACGCTCGGGTCCAGCGCGTCGGGGTCGCAGAACATCGACCACAGCTGGCGCTCGACCATCCCGCGACGCAGCTTGTGCGGGAGCAGCCCGAGCTCGGGGCGCAGGAGCCGCACGAGCGGGTGGAAGTCGCGCTTGATGAACGCGACGGCGGGACAGAGCGCGGCGATCGAGCGCACGCGCTCGGGCCAGCGCAAGCCGATCTCCAGCGCCACGCGGCCGCCCATCGAGTTGCCGACGATGTGCGCGGTCTCGATCTCCAGCGCGTCCATGACGCCGCGGACCGCCTCGGCAAACCACGGCGCCGAGTACGGCGCGGTCGGCGGCTTGGACGAGCCGCCGAAGCCGGGGAGGTCGAGCGCGTGGACGCGGTAGCCGTCGCGTGCCAGCAGCGCCGCGCAGTCAAAGAACGAGGACTTGGCCGCGCCGAGGCCGTGGATCAGCAGGACGTCGGGACCCTCACCGGTCGACAGCGTGGAAACATGAAGGCCGTTGCTCAGCGGCACGTCACGGACCAGCATCAGCGGGTCGCGCCCGTCGGCGAGCTGGAAGAGGCTCTCGAAGCGCACGGCGTTGTCGAGCTCCCCACGTGCGTAGAGCGAGCGGTCGCGGAACGCTTCGACCGCGCTCAGCTCGCCGGCACGCAGGCGCAGCCAGGTGCGGGCATCGGTGCCGATGACGACGTCGGCCGGCCGGGCGGTGACGCCTTTCCGGACGCGCGCGGTGTGCTCGGTACAGCGGACCTCGAACGTGTGGCCGAGATCGCCGAGGCGCACGTGGTAGGTGACGTCAAAGCCCTTGGGCGCTCCCAAGTAGCGCTCGGGCAGGGTGTGAAACCCCTCTTCGACGAGGGCGAGCGAATGTTCTTGCAGAGAAGGCGCGGGCATCTTGGGGGGCGGCAGATTACGGCGTGCCCAGGACCGAAGTGGATCAACCACGTGTGTGTCTGAGACCCTCGACCTGGACCTGACCCCTGCCCGGATAGGCTGCGAGCCGTGCCCGAGATCCTGCTTCACGACACCCGCAGCGGCGAGAACCGGCCGCTCGTCGCGCGCGAACCCGGGAACAAGGTGGGCATCTACGCGTGTGGCCCGACGGTCTACAACCGCATCCACATCGGCAACGCGCGCCCCTACGTCGTCTTCTCCTGGCTGAAGCGCTTTTTGGCACACGAGGGCTATGACGTGACGTTCGTCGCCAACGTGACCGACGTCAACGACAAGATCTACGACGCCGCGCGCGCCCGGGGCGTCGGCTCCGAGGAGCTCGCGCGCGAGATGACCGCGCACTACGTCGCCGACACCGATGCGCTCGGACTGCCGCGTCCTGATCATGAGCCGCTGGCGAGCGAGACGATCGACGGGATCGTGTCGCTGATCGCCGCGCTGATCGAGCGCGACGCCGCCTACGCGGTCGACGGCGACGTTTACTTCCGCGTGCGCGCCGATGCCGAGTACGGTGCGCTCTCGCATCGCCACCTCGACGACCTTGACCAGGGCGAGGGGATCGAAGGCGCCGATCGCAAGGAAGATCCCCTGGATTTTGCCCTCTGGAAGGCTCAGAAGGAGGGCGAGGACACGGCGTGGGACGCGCCATGGGGCCGCGGCCGCCCGGGCTGGCACATCGAGTGCTCGGCGATGGCCGAGGAGCTGCTGGGCGTGGGCTTCGAGATCCACGGCGGCGGCTCGGACCTCGTCTTCCCCCACCACGAGAACGAGGCCGCGCAGACCCGCATGGGCCGCGGCGCCGAGCTCGCGCAGATCTGGATGCACAACGGCATGCTCGAGATGCGCGGGGAGAAGATGGCCAAGTCGGTGGGCAACATCTCGCTGCTGCCCGAGGTCATCGAGCGCTGGGGGCGCGAGACGGTCCTGCTCTTCTTCGCCACCGGCCACTACCGCCAGCCGATCGTCTTCGCCGACGAGACGCTGGAGGCGGCATCGGGACGGCTGGCCCGGATCCGTGAGGCCGCGCGGCGGCTGGTCGATGGACCGTCGCCGGTCGAGCTGCGCGAGCACCGCGACGCGTTCTTCGCGGCGCTGGCCGACGACTTCAACACGTCGCGTTCGCTGGCGCCGCTGGCGGCGTGGGTCAGCGAGGCCAACAAGCGCGAGGCCGTCGGCCGCGATGACCTCGTCGAGATGCTCGACGTCTTCGGCCTTGCTGATCTCGCGCGCGGGGGGGTTGATGGTGACGGACCTGATGCGGACGCGCTGGCGCTGCTGGCCGCACGCAACGCCGCGCGCGACGCCAAGGACTGGGGGGAGGCCGACCGTCTCCGCGACGTGCTGCGCGACGCGGGCTGGACGGTCCGCGATGGTCCCGCCGGTGCCGAACTGGTTCCGGCATGAGCGCGAAGAACGCAGGACGCGGTGGCGGTCGGGGACCGCGCGGGGGTCGGAGCAAGGGTGGCGGGGACGACGAGGACGCGCGCCCGCGCAAGCCCAAGCCGCCGCGTGATCGCGACCGGCCCAAGCCCCGTACGCCGGGGCGTGGCAAGCCGGTGCCGCGTGGGGCGGAGGCGACGTCAGGCGCCAGTGCCCCGCCGGCGCATGAGCCCCGCCGCGAGCGCGACCGCGAGCACGTCGAGACCCTCTACGGCCGCAACCCGATCTTCGAGGCGCTGCGCGCCGGGCGGCGCGAGATCAAGCGCATCTGGGCCACGAGCGGCGCGGCCAAGGAGCCGTGGCTGGACGGGGTGCTGCTCGAGCCCGCCGACGGTGACTGGCTGACGCAGCGCTGCGGCAGCGACGCCCATCAGGGTCTCGTCGCCGACGTCGGCCCCTACCCGTACGCCGACCCTGCGTCGTTGCTCACCGGCTCGGCGCCGCTGATCGTTGCGCTCGACGAGATCCAGGATCCGCAGAACCTCGGCGCGATCGCCCGTTCGGCCGAGGCCGCCGGCGCCAGCGGGATCGTGATCCCCAACCGGCGCAGCGCCGAGATCACCGCCGCGGCCGCCAAGGCATCGGCCGGCGCGGTCGAGCACCTCAAGATCGCCCAGGTCCGCAACCTGGCCGACTACCTCGGCGAGGCCAAGGGCGCCGGCTGCTGGGTCTACGGCGCGGCGGCTAAGGGCCGCCCGTACCGCGAGCCCGACTACACCGGCGGCGTCGTCCTGGTCATGGGCGCCGAGGGGACCGGCCTGCGCCCGCGAGTGCGGGCGATGTGCGATGACGTCGTCTCGCTGCCGATGCGCGGGCGAGTCGATTCGCTGAACGTCTCGGCGGCTGCTGCGGTGCTGCTCTACGGCGTCATCGACGCCCGCGCGGCCGCTCGCTGAGTCGCCGCCGGCGCAAAAATCCCTGCATCGGGTTGACGGCGCTCCATAACTGTGGGAGGGTCCCGCCCACATAACGGTCGACTAGAGGTTGAGGAACCTCCGGTCGAGAATTTCAGATGGCGCCAGGGGAGGAGTGCGCCACTGAGCAATTTCCCCTGCATTCGTGCAGGAAAGGATCGCTCGTGGCTCGTCTCTCCTTCAACCCTCAAGGGCAGGTTCAGGTCGATGATGGTTACCTGATCGCCCTCGCAAAGCAGGGCGACGCGATCGCCTACGACCGCATCGTCCGGCGCTACTACGGCTTCGTCCGCCTCAAAGCGTCCTCGTACTTCCTGGCCGGGGGCGACTCCGATGACCTGATTCAGGAAGGTCTCGTCGGCCTCTACAAAGCCGTGCGTGACTACCGCACCGACCGCGAGTCGAGCTTCCGCAACTTCGCCGAGCTCTGCATCACGCGTCAGATCATCACCGCGGTCAAGACGGCGACGCGCAACAAGCACACGCCGCTGAACCAGTACGTCTCGTTCTCGGCGACGCCCGCCTCCGCCCAGGATGGCGAGCCGACGCTTGACGAGGTCATCCCGGGCTCACCCGTGCACGACCCGGTCAACCAGGTCATCAGCTCCGAGGAGCTGCAGTCGCTGGTCGCCTGCCTGTCGACCGCGCTGTCGGAGCTCGAGTCCCGCGTGCTGTCCTTGTACCTCGACGGCTACAGCTATGAGCAGGTCGGCGAGAAGCTCGGCTGCGACACCAAGACGGTCGACAACGCGCTGCAGCGGGTCAAGCGCAAGGTGGGCGTGCACCTCACGTCCCGCAACGTGATGCTCTAATCATCCTCGTGATCCTCGGCAGCTTCTCTCTCGTCCTCGGCATCGTCGCCGGTGTCATCGTCATCCTGGCGGTGCTGCTCTTTGTGGGCGGCCTCTATGCCAGCGGCCGCCGGCGCGACAAGCTCGGCGACAGCCTGCTGGCGCGGATCGAGGCCGCCGATGCTGCGCTGGCCGACGCCCGAGCCCAGGACCGGGGCTGGGAGCGCGCGACGATCGAGGCGGCTGCGCGAGCGGCCGTCGCTCCGCAAGATGTGCGGGAGCTGCAGCTCGTGCAGGTGGTCGACAAGCCCGGGACCGACGCCGACCAGGCGGTCTTTCGCGTGGTGGGCGCCGATGGCACCGAGCAGACCGTGACGCTCGGACGTCGCGACGGCGCCTGGGTCGCCGTCTAGCGTCGCTCGACCAGGCCGACCAGCAGCGCGTGAAGCACGGCGCGCAGCTCCGCGCCCCGCAGCGGCTCGTGGCCAGAGGCCATCAAACGCAGGCGCAGCCCGTCGATCGCGCAGATCAGCAGGATCGCCGCGGTCTCGACGTCGGCGGCGCCGAGGCTGCGCATCGCGGTCTCGGCCAGGTCGTCGGTGCCGTCCTTCCAGGCGGCGAGGATGGCGCGCGCCTCCGGACGGCGGGCCGCCTCCAGCTGCAACTGGTACTGGGCCAGCATCGCGACGCGACCCTCCGGCGTCAGCTGCTCCTCGATCCAGGCGCTGAGCGCCTGCGCCAGCGTCTCGAGGTCGGCGGCGCCGGCGCCGAGGGCGTCGCGGCGCTCCCGCAGGCGCTCGATCTCGCGCGTGGCGAGCGTGTGCAGCGCCTCGTCGATCAGCTCGTCCTTGGAGCGGAAGTAGTAGCTCGTCGATGCGGCCGGCACGCCGGCCTCGGCGGCGACGGCACGGTGGGTGACGCCGTCGAGGCCGTGGGCGCCGATGAGATGGATCGCGGCCTCCAGCAGCTCCGCGCGGCGGAGCTCGCCGCGCGGGTCGCGCCGCCCGCGCGTCGGCGCGCGGGTCGTTGCGGAAGGACCGGCCATGGCGGCACCGTACCGCAGTGTTGTGCGTTTGTCTTGGACAAGCGTCCAGGTCGTGTGTAGGATCGCGGCCGCTGCCGGAGGAGCGCCGCCGCTCGCCTGTCCCGTCCTCCGGCACCCTGAACGCCACATGACGCCGGACCCGCTCGACTCGCTGAACCCCACGCTCGGCCGCCGCCGCTTCCTGCAGGTCGGTGCGGCGGGTGCCTTCCTGTGCACGATCGGCGGCGAGCGCATCTCGGTCGCCAAGCGCGGCGATGCGGCCAAGGCCGACGCAGCAGCGGCGAAGATCACGCGCCCGAAGACCACCGAGGCGACCGAGCAGCAGACCTACGTCACGCCGTCGCCGCAACCCGGTGGCCAGGTCGTCGAGCATTGGATCCAGGCGACGACCGCGCGCTGGACGATCGTGCCGAGCAAGCGCGACGACTGGCACGACATCGCCATCGGCGGGAACACGACGTTCACCGCGACCGTCTACCAGGAGATGACCGAGGGCTTTGCCGCCGCGCTCGGCCCGGCCGCGATCCCGGGGCCCGCGCTGCACGCCGAGGTCGGCGACACGTTGGTGGTGCACTTTCGCAACGGGCTGAAGGGCAAGCTTGCCCAGCCGGTGACGATGCACCCGCACGGCGTGAAGTACAACCCGGAGTACGACGGGGTCTACCTCGGTCAGTACACGCGCGCCGGCGGCTTCATCGCCCCTGGCGAGGAGTTCAAGTACACCTGGGAGTGCGTCCCCGAGAGCGTTGGCGCCTGGCCCTACCACGACCACGGGCCCAACCACACGCTCAACACGTTTCGCGGGATGTTCGGCTCGATCATCGTCCGTGAGAAGGGCGCCACGGTTCCCGCCGTCGAGCAGTCGCTGTTCTTACATCAGTTGCAGCCGCCGGTTACCGGCTTGAGCCGCGCGTTTCAGTGCATCAACGGGCGCGCCTATGCGGGTAACACCCCCATCCTGCGGGCGAAGGTCGGCCAGGAGGTCGCCTTCCACGTCTTCGGGATGGACAACAACTTCCATGACTTCCACATCCACGGCCACCGCTGGAAGAACGACGCCGGTGCCTTCGTCGACACACCGCCCGTAGGTCCGAACGAGACCACATCGGTGCGCTTCGTCGAAGACAACCCCGGCCGGTGGCTCTACCACTGCCATGTCTTTGCCCATCAGGACATGGGCATGGCGGGCTGGTACCTCGTCGAGTAGGAGGAGTACGCACGTGTCCCAACGCAGGTCCGTCACCATCATCGCGGCGATCGTCGCTTCCCTGGCCGCTGTCCCGGCCGCCCACGCTGTCGACTACCCGCCGCCGTCCAATCCCTCAGGCGCCAAGACCGCCAAGCCCAAGGGCCCGTTCAAGCACCTCAAGGTGTGTAAGAACAAGAAGTCCTGCTTCCCCACGATCCAGGCTGCGGTCAACCGGGCCAAGCCGGGTGACACGATCAACGTCGCCAACGGCACCTACAAGGAAGGCGTCAGCATCAGCGCCGCCAGCAAGCGCTACATCAAGCTGATCGGCAACCCGAGCGACCCGAGCAAGGTCGTCTTGGAGGCCAAGGGCGCCAAGACGAAGTCCAACGGCGTCGCGATCAAGGATGCCGTGCACGTCACGGTCAACGGCTTCACGGCCCAGCACTACAAGGCCAACGGCTTCTTCGCGCTGCGGGCCGACAACTACACCTTCACCAACCTGAAGGCGTTCCTGGTCGGCATCTACGGCATCTACGCGTTCCACACCGTGGGTGGGTCGATGACCAACTCCGAGGCGGCATGGAACAGCGACTCCGGCTTCTACATCGGTGAGACGCCGCCGCAGGCCAAGCCGGTCCGCTCGATCGTCAAGAACATCACGTCCTACGGCAACGTCCTCGGCTGGTCGGGGACCAACATGCGGTACGTGACGATCTCGAAGTCAAAGTTCTACAACAACGGAACGGGTGTCGTCCCCAACGCGTTGAGCTCGGAGAAGTACCCGCCGGCCGAGGACAACGTCATCACCGACAACGACATCTTCTGGAACAACTTCAACTACTACGTGGGCGCGCCGTTCAAGGTCCGTCCGCCGGCCGGTGACTCCACCGCCTACCCCGTGGGCGTTGGCGCGCTCCTGTTCGGCGGCCGCGGCAACCGGATTGACAACAACCGCATCTACGGCAACTGGCTGGCGGGTGCGGGCATGATCGAGCAGTTCCTGCTCAAGCCCAAGCTGCCCGACGCGTCCGAGCTGGTGGGCAACCAGATCACCAACAACCAGTTCGGGCTCAACGGCACCGACCTCAACGGCCGTGACATCACCTACGACGGCAACGGCACCAACAACTGCATCGGTGGCAACACCGGTGTCGCGGTGACGGTCCCGGCGAACGCGTCGACGTTCGCCGCGTGTCCGTTCACCGGTGCCAACGCGTTCTCGGGCGATGTCCAGGGCGAGCTCGTCCAGTGGGCGCTCGACGGCACGCACGAGGCGTTCCTGGTCAAGGCCCCACACGCCCCGCAGGCCGGCATTGCCCCGCTGGAGCACTACGTGGCGGGCACGGTCAAGTGACAGGCCGCAAGGCCACCCTTGCGCTGATGGGCGCCGCGGCTTTCGCCGCGGCGCCCGCGCTGGCCCTCGGGGCGACGACGAAGGGCAAGACGCGCAAGGTGTCGGTCAACGACAACTACTACGGACCGTCGAAGCTGACCGTCCATGTCGGCGACACCGTCAACTGGGTCTGGGGCGACGACGTCACCGACGAGCACGACGTCGACGTCAAGTCCGCGCCCAAGGGCGCCAAGAAGTTCCACTCCGACCTGCTGGTCGCCGGCGAGTCGTTCAAGCGCAAGCTGACGACGCCCGGCACCTACAAGATCATCTGCACCTTCCACGAGGAGGAGATGAAGATGACGATCACGGTGAAGAAGAAGCCGTAGGCTCCGGGCCGATGGCCGACGCTGACGGACTGCGCTGCTTCGGGGCCGACGACCCGCTCTACCGCGCCTACCACGACGACGAGTGGGGGCGGCCCGTCCGCGACGAGCGCGGGCTCTATGAGCGGATCTCGCTCGAGGCGTTTCAGTCCGGGCTGGCGTGGATCACGATCCTGCGCAAGCGCGACAACTTCCGCGCCGCGTTTGCGAACTTCGAGCCCGAGGCCGTGGCTGTGTTTGACGAGGACGACGTGGCGCGATTGATGGCCGACGTCGGGATCGTGCGCAATCGCTTGAAGGTCGACGCGACCATCAACAACGCCCGTGCGGTCCTCGGGCTGCGCGACGCGGGTACCTCGTTGCCCGAGTTGGTGTGGTCGCACCGGCCGGATCCCGGCCGTCGCGCGCCCTCCGGCTGGGGCGACGTCCCGGCGCTGACGCCCGAGTCCACGGCGCTGTCCAAAGCGCTCAAGCGCGAGGGCTTTCGCTTCGTCGGGCCGACCACGGCGTACGCGGCGATGCAGGCCTGCGGGCTCGTCAACGACCATCTCGCCGGGTGCGTGGCACGGGCGGCGACTGAGGCCGCGCAGGCCGCTGGTTGATCGCCGTGCGGGTGCGATCTGACGGCCGGCTGTTGGATCGCGGCGCCGGTGTCGATACGGTGCAGGTCGAACGTTGCCATCGGGGCGGGTTCACACAGGTAGCGGCCCGTTCGATGAGGAGCACATGAAGCACATGCACCACACCCCTTCTCTTTCGTTCGGGCCCGAGCCCGGACCGCCGATGCCCGGACGGGCGCGGCACTTCGGACCGTCGGGCGCGTGCGCCCGGCACATGCACTAGGGGGCCAGGCGCATATGGCCCCCGTGCACATCGCGGGGGCCCCACGTCGGGGCAAGACCCCGCAGTGGACCCCCGAGTCCGTCATCACCGAGATCCAGCACTTCGTGCAGGCCCACGGCGAGGTGCCGCGGCTCGCCGATCTCAACCCCGGTCAGGCGAAGATCACCGGCCAGGTCTGGCGGATCGACCGCTATCGGGCCGGCTGTCCGGTCTGTGGCTCGGCCTACCCGTCGGCCAACGCCGCCCGGCGCTGCTTCGATGGCTCGCTCGAGTTGGCGATCCGCGCCGCTGGCTTCGAGCCCGCCAAGCGCGGGCCGCGCCGGCGTACTGAGGTCGACCTCTCCGAGCGCGCGACGGCGCGGCTCGAGCACGACGCCCGGGTGGCGGTCGACGCCGCGCTGGCGCGCGCGGCCGATGCCGAGACGCGCGCCCAGCGGCTGCAGACGCAGCTCGACCGCGCTCGCGCACGTGCGGCCGCGGCGCCGAAGGTCAAGACGAAGGTCGTCCGCGAGCGGGTGACCGACGCTGCTGCGCTCGCTCGCGTGCAGCGGGCGCGCGAGGCCGGCGAGGCACGCGCCGGCGCCTTGAAGTCCGAGCTGGCCGAGGCCCGCATGGATGCCGCGGAGGCACGTCGCACCGCCGTCAAGCTCGCGTCGCGCCTGGAGCGCGCCGAGGCCACGGTCACCGAGGCGCGTGCGCAGAAGCGCGGGGTCGGCGCTGAGCTGATCGACGCGCAGGCCGCCGTCGAGCGCGCCGAGGCGCGCGCGGCTGAGGCCGAGCAGCGGCTGGCTGCCGCACAGGGCACCCCGATCCGCGTCGAGCGTGTGGTCGCGGCGTCGCCTGAGCAGACGGTCGTCGACGAGGCGCTGGTCCGTGCGGTCGCCGCCGAGGACGCGGCACTGCGCGCCGAGACGCGCGCGGCGCGGGCCGAGCGCGACTACGCCGAAGTGGCTGTGGCAGCGACCGGCAGCTCGCGCAAGCTGACGTCCTCAGAGCTCGAGGCCTTGCGCTCCGACGGCCCGGCAGGCCCAGCACTGCTCGCCGACGCGCTCAAGGCGCTCGCCGTCGCACGCCGGACCGACAACCGCTTCAAGCTGGAGGAGGCGCTCGCAGCAGTCGCCTCCGCCGCCGTCACCTGGCGCGACCGCCTTTAGGCGACCGGGCGGGCGCGTCCGTGTCGAGCAAAGGGTCCATGTGACCCATAGGTCGACACGGATCGAGGTTTGCGGGTGCGGTGCGGTGCGCGTACCTCAGCTCGCGAGGAGCGCCGACAGCGTTGCTGCGACGGCGTCCGGATCGTCGACGATCTGCCGGTGCGTGAAGCGCACGGTGCGGTAGCCCGCGACGGCCAGCGCCTGGTCGCGGGCACGATCCTCTTCGAACGCCGCGCGCGTCCGGTGGCTGCCCCAGCCATCGGTCTCGACGACGAGCTGGGCATCGATCCAGAGGAAGTCCACACGGAACTCGAGCGGCCGCGCGTTGACGGCGGGGTAGGGCAGACGGTGTGCGTCGCACAGCGCGCGGAAACGGATCTCGAGCTCGCTGAGCGTGAGGGTCAGCCCGCGACGCGCCGCCTCATCGATCAGCCTGACGAGCGTCCGGCGCCCCGGATGCCGCGGATGCGCCGCGACGACCGCGCGCAGCGCGCCGAGATCGAACAGGTCGAGAAGATCAGCCTGCTTCAGCGCAGCCTCGACGTGATGCGGCGCGAGGACGCCGGCCAGATCCAGGATCGTCCGCGCGGGCGTTGTCACCGGCAGCAGACCGACGCGCGTCGACTCGACCGTGCGCCTGGTCCGGTGGAGACGGGTCCCCACACGCTCGACCAGCCCGGCCGTGGTTGCCACGGTGACCTCGATCCGACCACCGCCCGATGCGCGGAGACCCCAGGCCGCAGCGGCCGTGCGGTGACTCAGCACTGCTCCTGCTCCATACGTCCACACGCCGGCCAGCCTCCGAGCGGCGACGCTCAGCCGATCGTGGCCGACCGCGTAGACCAGCGGATGTACGTCGATCAGCCGTCCCGCCTCTCGCCGGTGCCGGATCTGGCCCTGCGTCAGGCCGATCCCGCGGAGATCGCGATGGCGCACAATCCCGTCCTGGGCGCTGGCAAGCCGCGCGATTCGACGGTCCGTGTCGAGCAAAGGGTCCATGTGACCCATAGGTCGACACGGACCGAAACTCGCCCCCCGGGGCGCCGGCTACGCCGGCCCCACAACGCCGAGGACGGGATTCGAACCCGCGACACCTGCTTTACAAGAGCAGTGCTCTAGCCCCTGAGCTACCCCGGCTTGCCAGAACGGCAAGTCTAGGCGGCGCCCGTGATGGCGTGCTCGATGTTGCCGTGGCCGTTGGTGGAGACGACGTGCTCGTAGCTCGGAAGCTCTTCGTCGGGCTCGTCGTTCAGGCGGCGTTCGAGCTCGCCGAGGATCACGCCGAAGAGCAGGTGGCGCCAGGTCGCCTGGGCGAAGGCGCGGGCTGATGTGCCGAGGGTCGGCAGCTCGTCACGGGCGGGATGGACGCGGTCGGTCACGAGCACCAGCGGCCAGGTCAAGACATGCTCGCCCAAGCCCGCCGCCGGCCCGCGCG
The DNA here is from genome assembly GCF_035996765.1 of Baekduia sp. Lineage (NCBI taxonomy): Bacteria > Bacillati > Actinomycetota > Thermoleophilia > Solirubrobacterales > Baekduiaceae > Baekduia > Baekduia sp. The sequence continues at coordinate 11,235 of NZ_DASYJG010000050.1, read as the reverse complement.
ACCAGGACGGCAGCGGCACGCGGCGCACAACGCCGGCGTAGACGGCCCCGAAGACCGCGCCGTTGGCCAGGTGCATCGCCAACCCGACCAGCGGCCATGCGCGGCCGCGTGTCACGGCCTTGCCGAGCAGCTCGGTGTCGTCGTACTTGACGCCGAAGACCCGCTGATCCAGCGGCTGCTGCGCCGCCCAGACGCCGGCGGCGACGGCGCCCGCGAGGGCTCCACGGGCGGTGCGAGCACGATCGATGGCCATGGACGCACTGTAACCCTCGTGCCCCGGCAGGTGTACGCCAGATCAGATGGAGAGCAACCGCCACCTCGCCCGCGCGCGCACCAAGGGTGTCAACCCGTTCGTGTACTGGATCGTCCGGGCGCTCTTCCAGCCGTTCTTCCACATCTACTTCCGGATGTCGCGGATCGGGCGCGAGCACATCCCGGTCGACGGGCCGGTCATCTTCGCGGCGAACCACCGGTCCTTCCTCGATCCGTTCGTGATCGCGTGCATGTCGCGCCGGCCGCTGCACTACGTGGCCAAGAAGGAGCTCTTCCGTCACCCGCTGACCGCCTGGTTCCTCAACAGCCTCGGCGCGTTCCCGATCGACCGCGGCAACGCCGACCGGGACGCGATGAGCACGGCCCGCGAGATCCTCGAGCGTGGCGATTCCGTCCTGATCTTCCCCGAGGGCACGCGCACCCGCCCGGGTACGCTCGGCGCGCCCAAGCGCGGCGTCGGCCGCCTCGCGCTGGAGACCGGCGCGCCGGTCATCCCAGTCGCGGTCATCGGCACCGAGAACGTCCGTCGGGGCTGGCGGATCCGCCCGCACAAGGTGTCGATCCGCGCCGGTGCGCCGCTGCGCTTCCCGAAGGTCGCCGAGCCCTCCGGCCAGCTGGCCGGCGCGGTCACCGAGCGCATCTGGCCGTGCGTGATGCTGCAGTGGGAGTGGCTGGGCGGCCTGCCGCCGATCCGCCGCGCCGCCGTCATTGGCGCCGGCTCGTGGGGCACCGGCCTCGCGGTCGCGCTGGCGCGCGCCGGCGTTGAGGTCGAGCTCGGGACCCGCACGGCCGCCCAGGCGCAACTGCTCAACGCGACCCGCGTCAACGACCGCTACCTGCCCGGCGAGCTCCTGCCCGAGACGATCAGCATCGTCGAAGCCGGCGACCTCGAGCTCGGCCGCCACGATCTTGTCGTCCTCGCCGTCCCCGCCCGCGCGCTCCCCGAGGTCATCGCCGCCCACGGCGCCGCGATCACCACCCGGGCCGGGCTGCTCGTCGCCTCCAAGGGCCTCGTCCCGCCGTACGGCGCGCTGCCCAGCGTCTACGTCGCCGAGCGCTCCAACGTCCGCGCGATCGCCGGCCTCGGCGGCCCCGCGCACGCCGCCGACGCGCTCGACCACGGCGCCGCCCTGGTGGTCGCAAGCGCCGACCGCGGCTTCGGCCGCCAGCTCGCCGACTTGCTGAGCAAGGCCAACCTCTATGCCGAGACGTCGACCGACACCGTCGGCGTCGAGCTCGCCGGCGCCGCCAAGAACGCCGCCGCGCTGGCCGCCGCGACCGCCGGCCCGGCCGGCCCCAACGCCGTCGGCGCCGCCGCCGGCCGCGTCTTCGCCGAGGTCGACGCCTACGCCCGCACACAAGGCGCGCATGCCGAGACGTTCGCCGGCCTCGCCGGCACCGGTGACCTCATCGCCACCGTCCTCGCCACGGGCTCCCGCAACCGCCGCGCCGGTGAGCTGCTGGCCGCCGGCACCGCGCCGCAGGACATCGAGGGCGCGCTCGGGCAGGCCGCCGAGTCGCTGGACGCGCTGCCGCTGCTGGCCCTCGCGTTGCGCGAGGGCGGCGTCGACGCGCCGGCCGTCTGCGGGCTGGCCGATGTCGTCGAGGGCCGCGTCGACGCCGGCGACTGGGCCTCGGCGATCACCGCTCCGCCACGGCGCACCAAGAGGTTCGTCCGGGCCGCGTAGGCGGCGGATAGGCTGCTGTGCGTGGGGGACGCCGACAAGGCCAAGCTGGATGCGGACTTCTCGGAGCTCTACCGAGCACATCTGAAGGATGTGTACTCCTACGCCTACTACCGGGTGGGCAACCACCACGATGCGGAGGACCTGACCGAGCAGACGTTCCTGCAGGCCTACCGGCACTTCGAGCGGGCGGTGGCGGAGTCCGACGGGCGCCCGCTGCGGCCGTGGCTGATCCGGATCGCCCACAACCTCGCCGCCAACCTCTACCGGGACCGCTCGCGCAAGCCGCAGACGCCGATCGAGGACACCGACACGCTGCGCACGACGCACACCACGGAGGATCTCGTGGAGGGTCGCGACGAGTTGGCGCGAATCTTGGAGGGTGTCAAGGAGCTGCCCGACGACCGCCGCGAGGCGTTGATCATGCGCTTTGCGCTGGGCATGGACAACCGCGAGATCGCGCGCGCCATGGGGCGGACCGACGGCGCGACCAAGGTCCTGCTGCACCGCGCGATCAAGCAGTTGGAAGAGATCGTCGCGACGAGGCAGAGCGGGTGAGCGGGCGATGAGCGAGACCTTCGGGGACTTCGAGGGCCTGCTGCGGCGGGCGCTGGCGCCCGTCGAGCCGCCCGAGCAGCTGAGCCTGCGCTTGGAGTCGACGCTGACCGAGCTGACCGAGCTCGCCCAGGACGAGCTCGAGAGCTGGGAGCTGTCGACGATGCGCGACCCGCGCAACTGGGTGCGCCCGGTCGCGGCGGCGGCGATCGGGACGACGGCCGGCGCGGCGCTCGTGCTCCTACGCGTGCGCCAGCAGCACCGGCGGCGCGCCTCGAAGGCCTCGGGCCCGATCGACCTCGCCGAGCGCACGCTGCACGCGGTGGCCGACGAGACCCGCAAGATCCTCGATCGGTGAACACGCCGATCGGTGAACGTTCTTTGGCGCGTGCGCGATGATCCGATGCGCGGGGTGACGCGTAAGAACACGCCGTGGCCGCCGCAGACCCCAACCGCACGCGCATGACGCTCGCCGACGAGGACCTGATGCAGCTGATGCGTCAGGGTGATGCGCAGGCCTTCGAGGTCATCTACGAGCGCCATGCCAACGCCGCCTTCTCCCTTGCCTACCGGATGACCGGACGTCGCGGTGCCGCCGAGGACGTCGTGCAGGAGGCGTTCCTGTCGCTGTGGCGCTCGGGCGCCCGCTATGACCGCACCCGCGGCAGCGTGCGCACGTGGGTGCTCGGGATCGTCCACAACCGGGCGATTGACTCGCTGCGCCGCAACTTACGCCACGACACGCACCGCGCCAGCGACGAGGGCATCGAGGAGCGCTTCGAAGCCAAGGAGCGCACCGAGATCCAGGCGGCCCACAGCGAAGAGGCCGCCGAGGTGCGCACCGCGCTCGAGACGCTGCCCGACGAGCAGAGCAAGGCCATTGAGTTGGCCTACTTCGGCGGCTTCTCCCACTCGGAGATCGCCACCATGCTGGAGATGCCGATCGGGACCGTGAAGGGGCGCATCCGCCTCGGGCTCGAGAAGCTGCGCGGGCAGCTCGGCCAGTTCATCGAGGTGCCGGCATGACCGACGACTGCCGCCACCGCGACGACGCCGGCCCGTGGGTGCTGGGCGCGCTCGAGGAGGCCGACGGGCGTGCTTTCGCCCTGCATCTCGAGGAGTGCGCCATCTGCCGCGGCGAGGTCGCCGAGCTGCAGATCGTCGCCGACGTGCTGCCGATGGCCGCACCGCAGCTGGTCCCGCCGCCGGCGCTCAAGAGCCGGATCATGGGGATCGTGGAGTCCGAGGCGCAGCTGCTGCGCGCCGCGGGCCCGGAGGCCGACCGGCCGGGTGGGTGGGCCGACGACCGCTCGCCGCGCGAAGGCCGGCGCTTCGGCTGGCTCGGGCGCCTGCGCCCGCTGCCCGCCGCCGTGCTGGCGACGGCGCTGCTCGCCCTCGGCGTGGCCGCCGGCGTCCTGCTCTCGGGCGGCGACAGCACCACCTCACACCCGGGCTTCGGCCCCAAGGGCACGCAGGTCGCGCTGCGCGTCACCGGCGACCACGGCGAGCTGGACCTGCGCGGCATGCCCGCCGCGCCGGCCGGCCACGTCTACCAGGTGTGGCTGATCCACGGCAAGGACAAGCCACGCCCGACGCACACGCTCTTCACGGTCCCGTCCGACGGCCGGGCGCGCGTCGAGATCCTGGAGTCGCTGAAGGGGACCGATCAGGTGCTGGTGACCGCCGAGCCGCCTGGCGGCAGCCAGCAGCCGACGAGCCTGGCGTTGATGGGCGCCAAGCTCACATAAGTCGCACCTGATCTCGCGTTGATGGCCCGCTGCTAGCGTGCGGCGCCCACCATGGCCACCTGCTACCGCCATTCCAACCGTGAGACGGGCGTCTCCTGCTCGAACTGCGGTCGGCCGATCTGCCCGGACTGCATGACGGCGACCTCGGTCGGCATGCGCTGCCCGGTGTGCTCCAAGCAGCGCACCCAGGTGCGCACCGCGGCCACGATGAACGCCGAGCCGCGCGTGACGATCGCGATCATCGTCACCTGCGTCGTCCTCTTCTTGAGCTCGGGCGGCGGCATCGGCCTGAGCAGCACCAGCAGCGGGTGGATCTACCAGCACTTCGCGCTCTACGGCCCGCTCATCGACGCCGGCGACTACTGGCGCCTGGTCACCAGCGGCTTCCTGCACAGCGGGATCTTCCACATCGGGTTCAACATGTACCTGCTCTGGATCCTCGGCCAGCAGCTCGAGCGGCTGCTGGGTTCGACGCGCTTTGGCGTCCTGTACTTCACCGCGCTGCTCTGCGGCTCGTTCGGCGCGTTGGTGCAGACCACCACCTCGGTCGTCGTCGGCGCGTCGGGCGCGGTCTTCGGCCTGATGGGCGTGCTGGCCGTCGAGCAGTGGCGGCGCGGCTACGAGGCGTTCGGCGGCGGCCTCGGCGGGCTGATCCTCATCAACTTGGTGATCAGCTTCATCCCCGGGTTCAACATCGCCTTCGGCGGCCACATCGGCGGGTTGATCGGCGGCCTGCTCGCGGGGCTGGCCTTCCACGGCGCCGATCGCCTGCGCCAGCCGTGGCTCGGCTACGCGGCGTGCGCCGTGCTGTCGATCCTCGCGGTGGTCGGGTCGATCGCCGTCTCGGGCGATCTGCACAACATCACCGTGTGACGCCACCACGGCCTTCGGTAGTTTGCGCGCCGTGCGCCGACTCAGCCGTGTCCTGCTCCTGACGATCGCGGTTGGGATGGCCGTCGTGGGGCTGCCCACGACGAGCGCCACCGCCGCGCCGACGCTCGGCATCAACGCTGCCGGCATTCCCGTCGGCCCCCAGCTCGACGAGGCGCTGGCCACCGGCGCGCACGAGGTCCGGATGTTCCTGCTGTGGCCGAGCCTCGAGCCCGACGCCAAGGGGCGCTTCACCCCGAACCTCGTCGGGGCCTACACCGACATCGTCGCGCGGCTGAGCGCCGCCGGCGTGCGTGCCGACTTCGTCTTCACCGGCTCGCCGCCGTGGGCCTCGGGCTCGTCGAACCCCAATGCGGCGCCGCGCAACCCGGCCGACTACGCCGACGCGCTCGCGCGCTTTGCGGCGCTTCCGGGCATCGCGGGCCACAACATCGCCTACGAGATCTGGAACGAGGAGGACGCCGACGAGTGGTGGGCGCCCAAGGCCGACCCGGCGGCCTACGCCGCCCTCGTCAAGGCCGCCGCGCCCGCGCTGCACGCCGCCGATCCGACCGCGGAGGTCGTGCTCGGCCCCGTGACCGGCAACGACTACCCGTGGCTCGAGCAGCTCTACGCACACGGCATCCAGGGAAGCTTTGACGCCGCCGCGGTCCACCTCGACACCGGCTGCCTGGTCAACGGCCCGGCGACCGTGTTGCGTGACCGCGACGGCCGGATCTCGCAGTACGTCTTCCTCGGCATCCGCGAGGTGCTGGCGACGCTGCGCGCCCATGGGGACGACAAGCCGGTACGCGTCACCGAGTACGGCTGGAGCTCGACGCAGCCGGCCTCCGGCGGCGGGCCGTCGTGCGAGCGCGGCGCGTCGGCCGGTCTCAAGCCCTCTGGCGTGACCGCCGCCGACCAGGCGACGTTCCTGGCGCAGGGCTATCACTGCCTGGCCCAGGAGCCCGGCGTCGAGGCCGCGACCTGGTTCACCCTCCGCGACGCGCCGGCCAGCGAGAATCCGCTTGACGAGCTGCGCCACTACGGCCTGCTCACCACCGGCGGCGCGGACAAGCCCGCATGGGACGTCTTTCACGCGATCGCCACCGGCGGCGACACGCTCTCGGGCGCCTGTGGTGACTTCGACGGCCCCGTGGTCACGGTCGTCACGCCGAAGGTCGGCCAGGCCTATGCCGGCAGCCTGCTGATCTCGGCCTCGGCGCACGACACGACGGCCCCGCGCCGGATCACCTTTGCCTCCGACGGCAAGACGATCCAGAACTTCAGTGACGGCCTGGCGAACGACAAGGTCGTCTCGCTGGACTGGCAGGGCGCCAAGCAGCTGTCAATTGGCGTCCACACGATCACGGTCAGCGCGACCGACGCACAGGGCAACGTCGGCAGCCAGGACGTCCAGGTGCGGAAGGTCTCGGCGAGCCAGCTGATCGCCATCGGCCCGGCCAAGTTCACGCTGAAGGCCGTGACGTGCACCAAGGCCGCGAGCTGCCTGCTGAGCGGGCAGTTGCTGAGTCCATCGGGTTCGGCGTTGCCGGGCAAGGTCCAGATCCAGTGGCAGTGGCGAACCAAGGCCACCAAGAAGCACAAGGCGCGTTGGAAGACCCTGCACAAGGTCACCAAGCCCGCGGGCAAGCCGTTCAAGGTGCGCCAGAAGCTCAAGCGCTCCGGCGCGTGGCGCGTGCGTGTCCGCTACCTGGCGCCCAAGCCGCTGAAGCCGTCGTCCTCGAAGTGGACGTACTTCAGCGTGAAGGTCAAGAAGAAGCGCTAGGAGCGAGAACTACAACATCACGCGATGCACGCGGCCGGGGGCTTCGGTGACCCGGTCGGGATGCAGCGCGTGGGCCAGCGTCTCCAGGCCGTCGACCAATCGCGGGCCCGGCCGGCTGAAGTAGGCGGCCGCGTCGAGGGCGACGACCTCGTTGGCGCCCAGCGCGCGGAGGCGGTCGCTGAACTGCTCGGCCTCGGCCAGCGCGCGCGGACCGTCATAGCCGCATGGGATGCAGACCACGACCTCGGGCTTGGCGGCGTCCAGGAGCTCCCAGTCGAGTTGCTCGGAGTGCTCGCCGGCAAAGCCGAGCAGGTCGGTGCCGCCGGCCATGTCGATCAACTGCGGCGTCCAGTGCCCGGCGATGAAGACCGGATCGAACCACTCGATCGCGATCACGCGCCGCCGGCGCGCGCCCTTGAGCGCGAGGCGCACACGATCCACACGAGCGCGTTGTCGGGCGACGAGGTCCAGCGCGGCCTCGCGCGCGTCCGTCGCCTGGGCCAGCGTCCGGATGTCGCCCATCGTCTCCCCGAAGGTCTTGGGGTCCAGCGCGATGACGGTGGGGCAGGGGTCGAGCTTCTTGGCGGCGTCGCGAACCTCCTCGTAGGAGACCGCGCAGACCGGGCACAGCTCCTGGGTGACGATGAGGTCGGGCTCCAGTTCGGCGAGCTTCTCCTCGTCCAGGAGGTAGATCGCCTCGCCCCTCTCGGTCCGGTCGCGCACGGCCGCGTCGATCTCAGCGGCGCTGAGGCCAGCTGGCAGGACGTCGCGGGTGATCCGTGGCAGCTCGGCGGTCGCCGGCGGGTAGTCGCACTCATGGGTGACCCCGACGACGCTGTCACCAAGGCCGAGCGCGTAGAGCAACTCGGTAGCGTGGGGCACCAGGCTCACGATCCGCATTGGAGGCGAGGATATGGCAGAGCTGCTGGCAGCTCAGGAGATCGACGAGCGCCTCGGCGCGCTGGAGGACTGGCATCGCGACGGCGACATGATCGTCCGTGACGTGGAGTGCAAGGACTTCGCGGCCGCGATCGCGGCCGTCAACGCGGTGGCGGCCGTCGCCGAGGAGGCCGATCACCACCCCGACATCCTCGTGCACGGCTGGAACAAGCTGCGCCTCAGCGTCACCAATCACAGCGCCGGCGGGCTGACCCAGGCCGACTTCGACCTTGCCGCCCGGCTCGACCGTTTGCCGGCCATCCAGCAGCGCTGATACGGTTGACGCAGTCGCTCCATGAACGACGACCCTTCTCGAAGTAGCGCCGGGCACGGACCCGGCCCCCAAGCGTGACCGCACTGCTGCTGCTAGCTGTCGCGGTCCTGGTCCTCGTCAACGGCTTCTTTGTGGCCGCCGAGTTCGGCCTCGTGCGCTCACGCCGCTCCTCGCTGCAGGAGCTCGCCGAGAACGGCAACGCCGGCGCGCGCCGCGCGCTGGAGCTCCACGACGACCTCAACCAGTACCTCTCGGCGTGCCAGTTCGGGATCACGCTCGCGTCGCTGGGCATCGGCTTCCTGGGCGAGCCGGCGATCGCGACGATCTTCGAGCCGATCTTCGGGAGCTTCTCCCACGGCGTGAAGGTCGGCATCTCGGTGGCGATCGCCTACGTGATCGTCACGGGCGTGCACGTCGTCGTGGGTGAGCAGGTCCCCAAGATCTACTCGATCATCCATCCGGACCGGATCGCGATCTTCGTCGCCCGCCCCCTGAAGGCCTTCAACATCGGGATGAAGCCCTTCATCTCGCTGCTGAACATGGTGGCCAACGCGATTCTGCGGCTGCTGCGCGTCGACCCCGACGCGGCCTCCGAGGAGGGTGCGACGCCCGAGGAGCTGCGCATCCTGATCGGCCAGGCGCGTGCAGGCGGCAAGCTCGACGCCGGCGAGGCCGGGATGCTCAGCGGCGTCTTCCACCTGCACGAGCAGGAGGCGCGTCAGGTGATGACGCCGATCCCGGCGGTCGTCACGGTCGATCTGTCAGAGGACGTCGAGACGGCGCTGCGCCGCTGCATCTCCTCCGGTCATACGCGGCTGGTGGTCACCGAGGACGACAACCGCGACCGCGTGCGCGGCATCGTGCACTCCAACCGGCTGGCCCAGTCGCTGATGGCCGAGGGGCCGCACGCGTCGCTAGAACCGCTGGTGCGCGAGGCGGTGATCGTCCCCGAGACCAAGCCGCTGGACGACCTGCTCGCCGACCTGCAGCGCCAGCGCTCCTCGATGGCGGTCGTCGTCGACGAGTACGGGCGCGTCGTCGGGATCGTCACCGTCGAGGACATCATCGAGGAGGTCGTCGGCGAGATCGACGACGAGACCGATCCCGCGGGCGGCGAGATCCGCCGCCTGGCCAACGGCGACTGGTTCGTGCGCGGGCACGTGGCGATCACCGACCTGCACGACTATGGCCTCACCCTGCCGGTCGACACCGACGCCTACAACTCGGTCGGCGGCTTCGTCTTCGCCGAGCTCGGGCGGCTGCCCAGGCGCGGCGACACCATCAACGCCGACGGCTACTCGATCCGCGTGGAATCGGTGCGCGAGAACCGCATCGAGGCGGTCAGGATCCGCGATCGGCGGGCCACGACGGCCAGCGCCGCGGACTCGTAGGAAAAGCGGCGCAAGTTCTCGGCGGCACCTGCGTTCAGAGCACCTGACGCCGCCATACGCGGGAGGCGTCATCCGGCTCGCTCCTCTCGTGGGACGGAGGCCCGGGCCAGCACAGGTGGATCTGGGTGGGTCCACCAGCACGCAAGACGACGAACGGCCCGCTTGCGCGGGCCGTTCGTCTGTCCTGAGACAACGAGCGGCCCGCTTGCGCGGGCCGCTCGTCTGCTTCTGGGAGGAGGTGCACTTGCGAGGTACGTTCGCCTAGGCAGTATCGGCACGCTTTCTCAACGCGCCCTAAATGTGGGCGAAGGATCGCCTCAAGCCCGCGGAAGGGCGTCGACGCGGTGCACCCAGGCCTCGATCTCGGGGAAGGCGCCGGAGATCGGCAGGTGCTCGCCGAGCACCCGGTGGAAGGGGTCCGTGTCGTCGGGGCGCAAATCCAGCACGCCGTATTTGAGGAACGGAAAGGCGCAGATGTCGGCGGCGCCGAAGGCCTCGCCCATCAGCCAGTCGCGGCCATCGAGCATCTCCTCGAACAGGTGCAGCCAGCCGCGCAGCTCGTCGCTGAGGTCGTGCAGGCGCTGCTGGTCGGGCTCGGGGGCGGCCAGCTCGGCGGCCATCGCGTTGGGCGGGAGCTTCCAGACCTTGTTGAACCACTCGATGAAGACGTCGACCTCCGCCCGGCGCCCGAGGCTCGCCGGCCACAGGGGCGGATCGGGGCGGCGCCTCTCCAGCCAGCTCACGATGCGCATGGAGTCGGCGACGACCTCGCCGTGATCGGTCTGCATCACCGGCACGAGGTCCTGGCCGGTGAGGGCGACGACGGGCGAGCGGTCGTCGGGGTCGACGTCGACCCAGTCGACGGGGATCGACTTGTGGGCGAGGGCCAGCGCCACCCGCTCCACGTTGGTGGAGTAGGGGACTCGGTAGACACGCATCAGTCGTGGTTGTACAGGCCGCGGCCGCTCTTGCGCCCCAGGGCGCCGTCGGCCACCAGCGTGCGCAGGCGCTCGGGGACATCGGCGCCGATGGCGTCGCCGATGGCCACCGACACGTCGAGGCCGACGTAGTCGAGCAAGGCGAGCGGGCCCATCGGGTGCCCGGCGCCCAGCGTCATGCACAGGTCGACGTCCGCGGCGGCCATGCCGGTCTCCTCCATGAAGGCGACCGCGCTGAAGAGGTAGGGGAAGAGCAGGCGGTTGACCACGAAGCCCGGCAGGTCGGGGACCTCGACCGCGGTCTTGCCCAGCGCCTCGCAGAGGTCGCGGGCCCGCTGGCGCGTCGCGTCGGTGGCCGCGGTGGGGAAGGCCAGCTCGACGAGCTTCATCTTGGGGACGGGGTTGAAGACGTGCAGGCCGACGAAGCGCTCGGCCGCGCCGCTGGCGCCGGCCAGGCGCTCGACCGACAGCGACGACGTCGTGCTGGCCAGCAGAGCGTCGTCGCCGGCCACGCGCCCGAGGTCGCCCAGGACGCCGGCCTTGACGTTCTCGTCCTCGCACACGGCCTCGATGACCGCCGTGGCCTGGCCGAGGGCGTCCAGGTCGGTCTCCACGCGCACGTGGGCGGCGTTGATCTCGCCGCTCAGGCGCCCGCAGATGGTGTGGATGCTGCCGCGCGCCCGTTCCGCCGAGCCGTTGGATCGCGCCCACATCACGACCTCGCCGTGCCGCGCGGCCGCCGCCGCGAGGCCGCACGCGATCGCGCCGCTGCC